>JBKPJS010000598.1:0-9297 GCA_046730815.1 Acidobacteriota bacterium | reverse complement strand
TTCAAGAGCTCATTGACACGTCGCAAACGGGCGGTGGTATCGGCAATGTCCAAAACGGACTGCGCATCTTCAACTTTCAGTTCGAGATTTGACGCAGATAAATCAGCCAATCGTCCAGCGTCATCAAGATTCGCGATTATGGCCATCACTTCAGGCGAAATGTTTTTGCCGAGGTTGATGGCTTTCTCCATCGATGCGCGCACGTTGCGCACGAGGGCTTCTACTTCCAGCGAACGTTCCGGAGGAAGCACTTCCTGCAACACGCTTACGCGAGACCGCAGATACTCACCCGTTGCATCGACCGATTCAATTTGAGCACGCGCGAGCCCCTGGACCAGTATTCGTATGCGGCCGTCAGGCAATTTGAGCATGCGCATGATGACTGCCGCGGTTCCAACCGAGTAGAGATCTTCCGCCGTTGGTTCTTCTTTATCGAGATCCTTCTGCGAAGCAAGGAGAATCATTCGGTTTTCGCCGAGCGCTTCATCCACCGCCCTGATCGATTTCTCGCGTGATACAAACAACGGGACGATCATGAATGGATAGATCACGATGTCGCGCAATGGCAGCACGGGCAGCTCATTTGGAATCTGCAACTGCTGGTCGTTATCGACGGCTTCGATTGCTTCAGTGAATTCTGGTTCTTTAGGAATTGCCATACGTGTAATTTTCGCGATTGCCCAATGGCCGATTGCCAATTGCCGATTGAAGTCGTTTGGACCAAACGAAATTGGAAATCGGAAATGACTACTCGCTGTTTGCGTCCTTAACCGGTACCAGGACCTCCTCTCCTCTTCGATCCTCGATCTTCGGAAGATAAATGTGAAGCATGCCGCCTTTTAGTTCGGCAGACGCCGCGCGAATGCAAACTGGCCAGCGTAACGGCACGATGCGGCCAAACTTTCCGAAACTACGTTCGGAACAGAGGTAGGAGATAATTCGCCGCCGGTTGGGCCGGCGTTTCTTTTCACCCCAGATTCTGAGTTTGGTGTTACTGAGACCAATCTTGATCTGTTCGGCAGTCACGCCAGGCAGTTCGATACGAATCGAAATACCCTGGTTAGTTTCGCAAAGATCGACCGGCGGCGCCCAGGTATTTGACGCCAAAGGGTTCTCGGCCTCGGTTGCTTCCTGCAAGGCGGCATAAAGTCGTCCGACGCGGTCGCGCAGTCGCTGTAACTCGAGTCGTTCTAATCCGGTCGCGCGAATAGGTTTCATCATCGCATTCCCTGGTTCGAAGTACTACTTGTTTCTGGTGCGCACCAGGTTTTTAAGCTCAGTCATGAATTCCGACACATCTTCAAACTCCAGATAGACAGAAGCAAAGCGAACATATGCGACTTTGTCCAATTCTTTCAAGCGCCGCATGATCATCTCGCCAATTTTACTGGTGGGGCGCTCGCGTTCGGGCGACTCCTGCACATACTTCTCGATCGCATTGACGATGCTGTCAAGTTTAGTCGAAGGCACCGGCCGTTTTTCGCAGGCGCGCAACAAGCCCGCCATCACTTTGTTGCGATCGAACGTTTCCCGCCGGCCATCCTTCTTCACAACCATGTAGGGTATCTCGTCAATGCGTTCGTAGGATGTGAACCTTCGCTCACACCTGAGGCATTCTCTGCGGCGCCGGATCGCATCGCCTTCGCGCGACTCACGCGAGTCAACAACTTTGTCTTCGAGATACGCACAGAATGGACACTTCATCTCAGTTCAACCTCCTTAGGTGAAATCAAAGTGCGCAATCTCGACAAGCTGAGATCGCCTCGGATGACGTAGAAGATCCCAAATAAGAGTGCCGGACCGAAATCCACCAGGTGCATAACAATTGAGAGTGCCGCAGCGGTGTCTTTTTTCACGCCGAGAAACAACAAGCCAGCCGCAGTCGCCGCATGAAACGCGCCGGCGGCGCCGCCGGGTGTCGGCACCAACGAACCAACCAATGCCCACCCCAGCACGAAAATAGTTTCGGAAAGACCAACTTGAAGATGGAATGCCCTCATTACCAAAAGGTTCGCGGCAGCGATGGCAAACCAAAGTAACGCCGTCCAGCCGATCGTTTCTGCCAACTCAGCAAAGTTCACGAGGACGCGAAGCGCCTGGGCCAATTGTTCGAGCATGCGCAAGACAAGTTTTGCCAGTCGCCCCGGCACAAAACGCCAGCGTGAGAACAATCTTTCGAAGAACTGGATCACCGCCGCCGAACGCTTTCGGAACCACGTCAGAAAGGCAATGCCGAGAATGGTTGCACCGAGCAGCGCAAAACCTGCTATCCGAACCCGATCGAAGGAGACTTCCAACGCAAGCGGCGGCTTGAACCAGATCAAGTTGATGGCGAACATGAGCGCTACAGCGGTCATGTCGTAAATGCGCTCAACGACTATCGTGACAAGGGAAGCGCTCGGTCTCACGTCCGGATCGCGCATCGACAGCACAACCGGCCTCACGAACTCGCCGGCGCGGCCAACAAGAAATACGGCGCTAAACCCGATTGTAGTGGCGGCAAAGAGGTCGGGAAGTCGCGCCGCGCTTAAAGGCTTTAGGAGGGCTCCCCAGCGGAAAGCTCTGAATAAGTAAACAGAGGAAATAATCAATATCGCGGCCGTGAGGAGATACGGATCTGAATTGCCAACCGCCCGTCCAACCTCACTCCAGTCCAGATTGCGCCCAAACCACCACAAAAGAACTGAGGCGAGCAGGCACAGGACGGCGAATTCGACGTATTTGCGATAGCTTTGAGTGCTGGTCATCTGAGTTAGGCGATGTGGAACCACAACATCTTGGGCCGGCCGCACAGCCTACTACAGGTCAGCGCTCAGGGGCAAGAAAAGTACAAAGAAGCACAAACGGAAGACCTGTGCTTCTTGTGCCTTTTTGTGGCAAACTTTGCTGAACTTTAGTTTAGTGCGTGTCGTAATCCCGCTCAGACAAGGTTTGGCCACCTTTCACGGTTTATCCGAGCTACCGGTACCTGGAGAGATACAGTGGGAGCTGTTAAGGCTTTGGCAGTAAGCGAAGGAGCCGAATTGGTTCGCAGGTGTCGCGCGGGCGACGGCGCGGCGTGGGAAGAGATTGTACAGAGCTATTCCCGCCGCATTTACAACCTCGCCTACCGCTTTACCTCGCGCTCCGACACCGCGGAAGATTTAACGCAGGAAGTTTTTGTCAGAGTTTACCGTTCTTTGGATCAGTACGACGCCAAGCAGGGTGATCTACAAAACTGGTTGATGAGGCTTGCGCGGAACTTGATCATTGACGATTACCGCAAGCGCCAACGCACGCCGCACGATAACCTCGCCGACGACCTCGCCGATCATAGTTACCATCTTCACACTCGCACAAACTCAGTGCAAAAAGAGATGGAGCGACGCGAGCTCGGCGCGCAAGTGCAGGCGGGTATTGACAAGCTATCACCAGATTTACGGACGTGCGTGATACTGAGAGATATTGAAGAGCTTAGTTACCAGGAAATCGTAGATCTCTTGAAGATTCCTGAAGGAACGGTGAAGTCACGGATTAATCGTGGCCGGATCGAATTGGCAAAGATTCTTCGGCGGATGAAGGTTGTGGCGATGAGTGAGGCATAGAAGAAGACGTTCCCCATCCTAACGCGGGCAGGCATAGGGAAGGGGCACAGGAAAACAGTGGGGCAGGAAGCGAAAAACGATGCTTTGTGTGGATTTCGAAACTCAACTGACTGACTACATTGAGGGCGTAGTTGGTCCAGAAACTAACCGGCTCATGGGCGAGCATGCGATGCGTTGTCCCGTGTGTCATGAAACTCTCTCTGCGGTACGTAGTGCGCTTGAGGCTTGCAGAATGGGCACAGTGCCAGAGCCTTCGAGAGAACTCGAAGCTAACATTCTGCAAAAGACAATGCCTGACACGGCGATGAAATGTGAGGAATTCGAGGAATGTCTGACTGACTATCTCGACGGGTTCCTTCCTGCCCATCTCTATCATCGCTGGGAACGTCATGCAGCCCTTTGCGATCGTTGCACAGAACTTCCCGGTGAAGTCGTGCGAGCAATTGGCGCTTGCTACACGTACATTTCTGAAGAACGACCACTCCCCGAAGGTCTTAACGCGCGAATCCTGCAAGCGACTTTGGGAACAACAAGTCCCCAGGAGATCAAAGCTCCGTGGACAGTGCGCGCGGCGTCTGAGTTTCGCTTGTGGTTAGACGCGATTATTTCGCCGCAACTCGCTACGGTAGCCATGATGGTTTTGGTCGCAATCCTCGTGTTGACAAGTACTGTTTCCGCAGACGGTTCAATTAGCGGCGTTTACGATGCAGGCTTGCAGCTCGCGGAGCGAACAGGTGGACAGTCGGTGAGGAGATAGTTACATGATTATTTAGGATTAACATGTAATCATGTCCAATCCTTTCAATCGTGTGAAAAGGTTTTGGCAAGGAGATAGGCTTTAAGAAAATGATGTACTGTAGCTACCATGCTAAGAATCCGGCGGTGGTTCAGTGCAATCAGTGCGCGCGCTGGTTGTGTCCTGCCTGCGATCATCGCGTGCGTGGATTTCCTTTCTGCCAGGACTGCATAGTCGCCGGAGTTGAGCTGCTGCGGCATCATTCAAACACCAGTCCGACTAACATCCTGAGAAGAAAGAGTTCGCCATTTATTGCCACGCTGCTTTCTTTTGTGCCCGGATTAGGCGCCGCCTATAACGGTCAGACCTCGAAAGCAATCGTGCATTTCGCGATCTTCGCCAGCTTCTTTCAAATGGCGGTAGTGACTCAGGGAATGCTTTTCTTCATCCTGGGCGTTGTGGGTACGTGGTTGTTTGCGGCAGTCGATGCTTGCAGAACAGCACAGTTAATGAAGTCAGGGCTGAGTCCGGATGCGGAAGACGATGTCATTGCGCGGCGGCTTTACGGAAATCCCTTTGCGTGGGGCACTACGTTGATTATCATCGGCACTCTCTTCCTGCTGCATACATTGTTGAGAGTCACGCTGCCGATTAAGGAACTGCTTCCGGTGGCATTGGTGGCGTTGGGTGCCTACATGCTGTTTGATTACATTCGTCGCAGCAAGGCCTCGGATCGCATTGTTCGCTTTGACTCAAGACGGCCGCCACCGTCAGTCGTCGCCGGCACAAGACCAGTTGATACAGCTAATTTTCGCACTGGTGAAACTACCCAGTTCGGGCGACGCGATGTTACTCCGCTTCCTTTCGAACGGAGATCCTAGTTACTTTCTTACGGGGTTGAACTTATGTGTTGTGGCATTCTTAAAGCTTTTGGTGGTCTCGGAGCGATTGTCGCACTGATCCTCGTCGTGGTGGCGCTGCTCAAACAAATCATCCTGCTGCTTGGTTTCCTGCTCGCGGCGGTGAAGATCGCGATTATCGTGGTCTTCGTTGCCCTGCTGGTGATGATAGTGCTCGCTATTCTTCGTGACCGGTCGCGCACACGCCGTGATGCTTCGGAGATCTAATCCACAGATACGCAGATTACACAGAAGAAAATCTGTGAAATCTGTGGATGGGTTTCGATTCTCTTTTCCCTGCGCCTTCCTTATATTTGTCCGCTAAAGTTGCAACACTTCACCGCCCTGTGATACGGTCAGGGCCTTGCAGCACCGGCCGGCTGGATTTCACCTCGGAGGGACATTGAGGTTTCAATCCACCCGCTGCAAATCTTCAAGAAGGTAAGCAACAAGACAACCTTTCCCCGTAATTCGCGCAAATCGCTTTTAGTTGGCGACTTTGTGCCTTTCGGTTGTTGCGCGTCCGTTTTGTGCGGCAACAGGAGCACGACACCATGGCCAGAGAAGACCGATTTTACGCCTTTATCATTGCGCACACTTCTCGTTCCCGCGCCCGAGTCCAACGAATCCGAGTCGAAAAAAGGTCAGTAAGCATCTTCTGCATGATTCTGCTGTTGCTGGGAGTCGGCCTTTTCTATGGACTCTATGGCTTGACCCAACAAGCCGCGCACCTGCGCACCGAATATGAAAATCAACGGCTGCGCGCGGAAAACGAACGTCAAAGGCGGGAGTTGGAAAAATTAAACAATCGCGTGGAAAAGGTCGAAGACACTTCCCGAAAACTCGCCGAGAAGTCAGGCGTCGTCGAGAATGCTCCTACTGTCCCGGGAACGGGAGGCCCTGCTTTGCCGCTTGACGAGATGGGCCTTGCGACTCTAGCCGCCAAGATGGGACGGCTTGAAGAAGATATGCGGGCCTATGAGGCCATTCTGCGGCAGCGGGGTTACACACCGACCGTTTGGCCGGTCGAGGGAACGCTCGAAGCCGGCTTTGGTGGACGTCGAAATCCGTTCGGTGGTCCGGGCTATGAGTTTCATTCGGGACAAGACATCGAAGCGCCCTGGGGCGCTCCGGTGGTTGCAGGCGCCAGCGGCAGCGTGTCATTCGTCGGTTGGCAAAATGGTTACGGACAGCTCGTCATTGTGGATCATGGAGGTGGACTGACAACCCGCTACGGCCATCTTTCGCATATCGACGTGGAACTTGGCCAAATCGTCAGCCGGGCCCAATTACTGGGCAAAGTGGGCTCAACGGGCCGTTCAACTGGTCCACACCTTCATTACGAAGTTCGGATCAACGATCAACCGGTCAATCCATTGCAGTATCTTCTGCTCAACACCAGGTCGGCCGCTGCCCAGTCGTCGAATTAAGATAAAATAAAACCGGGTGGCACAGCTAACCTGAGGTTTGACTTTAACTTAGCAATAGCATGGGCCAAACTTCCCGCTTGACAGGTTAGAAAACTTGGCTTAGTATGCGCCGTCGTTCATGCAGGGACGGCATTCAGAGCCCAGCATTCCCGATTCACAAGTTTTAGGTCAATGAGTTTCGTTAGTTTTGCCCCGTAGTTGTGTGCATGTTGATTAGCGCTCCCCGCGCTTATCACCATGCATTTTTTGTTGGTTGTGTGTTTCCGTCTAGCGCTACTTCAAGGTGCGACCCGGCTCACAAGCATTAACCAAGTTGATGTAAAAGTCTTCGGGCTTTTGCGTCCGTTTTACCGAATCGTTAGGAGGATTCGTTGTTATGTCTAGAATAACCGGTAAGGTCAAGTGGTTTAATAACTCGAAGGGTTATGGCTTCATCGAGCAGCCAGGCTCTTCGGACATTTTCGTTCACTATAGCGCCATCCAAGGCGACGGCTTCAAGACCCTCGAAGAGGGACAGGAAGTCGAGTTTGAGGTTACGCAAGGCCCAAAGGGACCTCAAGCTGAAAAGGTTACGAAGATGTGATGTCTCCCCGGCTTGCCTTCAGCAAAGCCACTGACTGCTTCCGGTCACGGGTCCGGTAAGCTCACATGAAGAAAGGCGACCAATGCGGTCGCCTTTTCTTATTTGGTTAGCGATTAATCGTGGCCATGAGCGGCGCGGGCTTTGAAGCTCACGTGACCGTTTTCAATGGCAACGGAAAACTCGACCCGATCGCAACCTACTTGTTCCTTGAGTCCGTCAGCTTTCGAAGCAATCAACCGATGAAACTTCGGGAATGAAAGATCCTCCGTCGGCTCTCCGCAACGTCGCTTCGCATCGAGCAAAGAGGTGTAGAGGTTCTTCACTAGTTCGACTTCACGGTGGGCATCGAGGCAGACAAAAGAGATTTCTTTCGGGTTTGCTGCTTTCTTTTTCACGCTGGCCCGCGCTGCCGAAACGGGATCCCGGCCTTCTTCACGTCCCTGCATCGTGCGGCGCCAGAGATCGCGAAATGCGTTATAACGTGCCGCCAGCGAGTTGTAACGATACCTTTGGGCGTAAGTTAACGTGCGATCGTCTCCAAGTCGCTTCAACAAAGTCTCAACGCGGCCCTTCGTTTCATAAGGCGGCCGCTTCGCCGCGCCATTGAAGAAAATATCAAACTCGACCCGCAGTCGCCGGATGTCGTCTTCCAAACGTGTGAGCTGCTCGTCCGGGGTTGGCTGGTTCTCGCCGGTAGAGTATTTGTTCTTGGTTTTGGCCTGAATGGTCGATCTGAGCAGTTTGTTGTCGCGTAGTCCCACAAAAGCAGTCTAGGAACTGCAAAAGCGGAGTGTCAAACAAATTTTTTCCAGGACTGCAGGATTTTTCAGGATGTACACATAAATCCTGTAAAATCCTGCAATCCTGTTATGAAAAATTCCAACGCGACCCTGCGTCATGTGCCATCGGTGGACCAATTGCTGCGAACTGATGCCGCCCGGGAGCTTCGCGCTTTAGTCGGTATTCGCAAACTAACCAACATTGCACGCTCAGTAATTGGCGAGATTCGCGCGTTGGTACGCGATGGTTCGGTATCCGTGGCGAGCAATGGTCTTCTTACTGAAGCCATCAAGCGAATGGAAGCGAGCGTTCGTAGCGAAGGGCAGGCCGGCATGAATGCCGTTATCAATGCGACCGGCGTTGTGCTTCATACGAACCTCGGCCGTGCGCCGTTGTCCCAGGCAGCGCGCGCAGCGATTGATCAGGCCGCGCGGTATTGTTCAGTCGAATACGACCTCGAGAGTGGTGTGCGTGGCGGGCGAGCAGCGCGAGTCGAGTCGCTGCTAAAGGATTTGAGCGGCGCTGAAGATGCACTGGTCGTGAACAACTGCGCCGCAGCGGCACTTCTAATTCTCACAGTGCTTGCGCGCGACGGAGAGACAATTGTTTCGCGAGGAGAACTCGTCGAGATCGGCGGTGACTTTCGTGTTCCGGATGTTATGGCTAGTTCCGGCACGCGCATGATCGAAGTCGGCACAACTAACCGCACGCATTTGGACGACTATCGACGAGCGATTAACGGCAACACCCATTTAATCATGCGGGTTCATCCATCGAACTACCGCATCGTTGGTTTTGCAAGTTCGCCTGGAGTGCCGGAGCTTGCTGCGCTTGCGCGCGAAGCTGGAATCCCGCTGTACGAAGATGCGGGTTCAGGACAACTGAGTGATTTACAGAAGTATGGCGTGAATGATGAACCGGTTGTGCGCGAGATCATCGAGAGCGGAGTCGATGTGGTTTCGTTTAGTGGCGACAAACTTCTCGGATCGGCCCAGGCGGGTTTGATTGTCGGTAAACATGCGATTGTTGCGCGGCTGCGAAAGCATCCACTGTATCGCGCTTTGAGGAGCGACAAGCTTAGACTGGCGGCGTTAGAGGCCACTCTCGTCGCACACCAACGAGACGTGGCTGAGGTCGAAGTGCCTGTGATTCAGATGCTTGCGCTCACCGCGGATGAGATCAAGCAGCGGGCCCGGAGCATCGTTGACCAAGTCACCGGCATTAAGCTGGAACTGGAACGGGGCGAGTCAACTGTTGGTGGCGGCGCCGGACCGACCTCGACGTT
>JBKPJS010000597.1:0-1219 GCA_046730815.1 Acidobacteriota bacterium | reverse complement strand
GTATTGTCGTCAACTCCTGCAACGTCACATCGCATTCATCCAGTTGTCCGTCGCTGATAATCGCATCGACGATCTTGATCACGATCGCACGAATGTTCTCGGGATCAGGCCGCGCCAGTGAGCGCGCCGCGGCTTCACAGGAATCCGCGAGCATCATGATCGCCGCTTCTTTGAACTGTGGCTTAGGCCCGGGGTAACGAAAGTCAGCCTCGTCTACAGTCTGGTTAGGTTTGGCTTGAGCCTGGGCTTTGCGTAAGAAGTAGTGCAGCGTTCGGGTGCCGTGGTGTTGCGGGATGAAGTCGGCGATCTTCTCCGGCAGACCAATCTCCTTTGCCAGTTTAGAGCCGTACGTCACGTGGCTGGTGATGATCTTCGCGCTCTGGTATGGACGCAGTCGATCGTGCGGGTTATCACCTTGTTGATTTTCGACAAAGTACTCGGGAGCCGCGAGCTTTCCGATATCGTGATACAGCGCGCCGATGCGAGCCAACAGGGGATTGGCGCCCACTGCGCGACAGGCGTCTTCTGCCAGTTGACCGACAGCGTGCGAGTGTTGGTTTGTGCCAGGCGCGCGCAAAGCGAGTTGGCCCAGGACCGGCAAGTCGGCGTTTGAGAGCTCCAACAACTTAACGTCGGTGAGTATTCCGAAGAACGACTCATTGATCGGCAAGCCTCCGGCAGCAAACACGGCAGTCAACAACCCGCCCGCGATTCCACACCCAATCGCCATCAGAAATGTTCGCAGCGTGAGAGGCTGTTCAGAATACGCGAGGAGAGCCAGGGCCATCACGCCATTCACGGCGCCCACGAGTAGACCGGCGAGCGTCACAGACTGCCGCTCGCGATAACGACCAATTCCGTAGATCGCGACTGAACACGAAACCATCGCAAACAATGCCTTCTGCATTCCACCCGGCGCCAGCATGCCGGCGAACAGTGCGGTGATAATTCCGGTCAGGAAAGCCAGTTGCGTATCGACCAGCATTGCAACCAGCAGTGCTGCGGCGGCGAATGGTATGGCGAAGTTCCAAATGATCGGGTCGTTAAAAGGCGCTTGCATTCGTGCGGCTACACTATCGCCGAAAGTAAACCCAATCTTCATGAGGGCCGTTTGGACCACAATTGCCGATCCGACCAGGGCGAATGCTTTGTGTTTAGTCAAACTCAGCGGACTGCCCTCGGTCCGGTGTTCGGCAAACTTCCAGGCAACCCAGTAGAC
>JBKPJS010000596.1:0-2223 GCA_046730815.1 Acidobacteriota bacterium | reverse complement strand
CCCAAATACCGCCTTGTCACGGTGCCATCCGATCCCCGCGCCTGGCGCATACTCCGTCACCAGCACGTGTTGCAATGCGTCCGATTCCAGTTCAGCAAACGAAGCGGCGCGCTCTCGCAGTGGGAGGAGAAACTCAGGGATGTCGTCCGCCTTGCGAAGTGCGCCACCACCGGAGAAATCATATTGCCAACCAAATGACACCACGCGGCGCTTGCCCAGGTAGCCGTGAAATTCGAACTCCCGAAAGGGTAACCCACGCACCTGTGCGATCAACGCGTTCTCATCGGCTGAATCGATCAAGGCCGGTTGATAGCGGAAACCTTCAAGGACAGTCCGCCTCTTTTGCATCTCGCTTGCGCCGTCGAAAAAGTTAAACTGCAACGTCATCGCTTTTAACAATAGGTACTTCCGTCAATGTATTCGATGTGATAATTATTTGTTGGTGAGCAAGAGGATTTCACTTTTATTTGTTATCTGCGTCGCGGCAGGCGTCGTGGTGTGGGCTGTGTCTCGCTTTCGAGCGACAAATCGCGGTCGAATCAGTCAAGCGGTGTTATCTGATAATGCGAATAGAGGAAATACGTGGGCAGAAGCGGTCGAGAAAGTCAAAGCGGATCGAGGTGAAGCGGCGGGCGGCGCAATCGTGATTCCGCCGGAGCTCAAGCACTACAGCGATCGTCACTGGTTTTTGGCGACGCAGGTCGCTGAGATAGATAAACATAATGTTCACACCTGCCAGGATTTTCTGGATCTTGCCGCAATGCTGCAGCGCGGCGAAATGGTTCCAGTGCAATGGGTCACTGAAACTTATGTCTTATTCGGCGTCGGCGAAAGAGCAGACGACGCTCCATTCAGCAGGTACGAAGACGACCACAACGTTGAACTGTGTAACGAGGCACAACTGAGTGACGCGTATAAGCGGCTCGCCGACAAACGTTCAAACCTCGAGGCTGAAATTGCCTCTTTGAATTCTCAGTCAAGCAAACTGACAAAACGTGAGCGGACGAAGCGAAACGATCTCGAAAAACAGATCGCTGATCGCCGGCAGGAGCTCGAATCGATCGCTGAAGACAAAGAGTTGCTCGATCAATTCTACAAACGACCTGAGAGTCGCCAGAAGCTGTTTCGCGATTACGAGTCGCTACAAACACTGGCGCAGAATTTCGGCGGGCGTTCTTACAACATCGACAATCCGTCTGACCGGCAGGCATTGAAGATCAACATGCTCAGCTCCCTAAGACCGCAGGCGCTGAAGATCCTGGAACAGGTAGCGGCCGCTTATCACCAGCAGTTTGATCGTCCGCTACCGGTAAGTTCACTCGTGCGACCGGAGCAGTATCAACGTGCGTTGCGCAGGGTAAACAGGAATGCGGTGCTCATCGAGACACCACCACACTCTACAGGTCTCGCATTCGACATTGACTATCGCTACATGAGCGCCGCTGAACAAACGTTTCTGATGGCCGAACTGGCGCGTTTGAAAAATGAACAGCGCATCGAGGTCATACGCGAGCGCAGCGCCAATTATCACGTGTTTGCTTTTGTTGACGGCACTCGACCCAGTGACGATTTAATCACCGCGTCGCTGGAGGAGGCGAGCATCCAGGTGAAACAAGCACACCACGTAAATAATAAAAATGCAAAGAAAAGCGCGAAACCCGCCAAAGTGAACATTAAACGTAGAAAAGTTTCGAACCGCAGGCGGCGTTAGTGCATCTGTTCGTAGAGGCGGCATTCCTGTGGCCGCCCTGACGAGCCTATGAAGAATGTCAGAATTCATATCGCGGTCATGGTGGGGGCGCTGGCAGTAGTTGCGGTGATCATGCTTTCTCCGGCTCGAAGCAGCAGCGGTCAAGCCCCGCGGCCTAACGTCGCCGCATCCTTTGTCGCTGCCGCTGAACGTAATGCCACTCTCAAAAATGAACTGACCTGGACCTTTGGCGGAAAACAACAGCGAGGCTGGTACCTCTACGAGTCGTTGATCGGCAAAACTCTGAACACTCATCACGACTCAACCACGAGCGATTTCGCCGCCGCGCTTGCCGGCTGGCAGAAGAAAATGCGCTTGAGTGCGGACGGTGTGCTTGATGAAAACTCACTAATGCGCATGGTGTCGCAGTGGCAGAGCAACCGGCTCAAGAACCGCACCTATGCCACGCCCGATCAGTTGCTGGAAGGTGCACCTTCAGATTTCTACGATCCCGGACGAGCAGCCGAACTTCG
>JBKPJS010000595.1:0-4917 GCA_046730815.1 Acidobacteriota bacterium | reverse complement strand
CTGCTCGACTCCGAGATGTTCGAGTATCTGATAAACAGTCGCATCACCAATATGATCAATCAGCTTCAGTGTGCGAAACCACGAAAGCGTGTCGGACGGCTTCACCATCACGCGCATGAATGCGAGCGCGTCTTTGATGTGGGCGGACTCGGCAAATCTCATCCCGCCAAACTTGCGAAATGGAATACCTGCCCGGCCTAACTCGATCTCCAGGTCAAACGAATGCGAACTCGAGCGAAAGAGCACCGCAATTTCACTGAGCGGCACACCCTCGTCACGCAACTCGGTTATCCTTTGCGCGACAAACCGAGACTGTTCATTCTCATCGCGAGCGCTGACGACTACGGGCGGCTGGTCACCCTCGATCCGCGAGTAAAGCCGCTTCTTAAAGCTCTCTTTCACGTCGGCGATGATCGCGTTGGCGACGTCGAGAATCGGTTGCGTGCTGCGAAAGTTCTCTTCCAGTTTGATGATCTGCGCCGACGGAAAGAGTTTCGGAAACTCGAGCATGTTTCGGTGACTCGCGCCGCGAAACGAATAGATCGATTGAAACTCATCGCCGACGACGGCGACGTTGTCGTGCCGGGTAGTCATCAGTTTCACGATTTGCGCCTGGAGCTTGTTCGTGTCCTGATACTCGTCGACCATGATGTAGCGATACTGATCCGAGAGCTGTTCGCGCATCTCTGCGCTTGCTTCGAGTGCCTCGCGTAAGCGGACTAGCAGATCGTCGTAAGTCAGCATGTGGCGGCTGCGCTTGAACTCTTCGAATGTCTTGAACAACGTTTCGAGGTTCCGGCGTTCGTCAATGAACTGCGGATACTGCTGGTTCAGCACCTGTTTCAGCGACTGCACCTTGTTGACCATCATGCTGAAGATTGCCGCGATGGTGCGCTTGCGTGGGAAATGCTGCGCTGCCGTGATGCGGATCTGGCGTCGCAGCAGATCGATCAAGTCTTCAGTGTCGCTCTGGTCCAACACTGTGAAGTTTTTCTGGACGCCAGCTTGTTCGGGAAACTTTCGCAGTACCGCGTGGCCCAAAGAATGAAACGTGCCACCCGAAACTCTTTGGCAACGCGCGTCGGCCAAAGCGGCGGCGCGCGTTAACATGCTCGCCGCTGCTCGTCGCGTGAAAGTCAGCAGGAGAATCGATTCCGGCTTGACTCCCATTTCCACGAGACGCGCTACACGATAAACGAGCGTTCGCGTTTTTCCTGTGCCCGCTCCGGCGACGATCAGCAACGGACCTTCAGTAGTTGTGACGGCTTTGAACTGCGCCTCGTTTAGCTCCTTCTCGTAGTCGATCGCGCGCGAGCCATCGGCCATGCGCTTCAGCACCAGTCTCGTCTTCGCAACTACGGGTAAAGTCTTGCCCAGATCGAGATCGCGTTTGATTATCTTGAGTTCCTCCGCGAACTCGGCGACCGTTTGATATCGCTCCTTTGGGGTTTTAGCGAGTGCCTTCACCAGGATTCGTTGCATCTCAAACGGGAGTTCGGGTCGACCGTCGACGGGCAGTCGTGGTTCTCGATGAAGAATCGCGTGCATCGTGTCGATGCGATTATCGTGAACGAATGGCGCGGTGCCCGTCAGCATTTCGCATAACACAACTCCAAACGAAAACACGTCGCAGCGACGATCGACGCGTTGGCCCAACAACTGTTCCGGCGCCATGTAGTTGACGGTTCCCATCAGGGTGCCGGATTCGGTTTGAACGCCGCGGATCAGAGTCTTCTGTTCGCTATCGGCGACGAGTGCGCGTTCGCGTTCGGCGACGAGCTTGGCGAGGCCGAAGTCGAGAATCTTCGCGTAGCCATCGCGGCTGAGCATGAGGTTCTCGGGTTTCAGATCGCGATGAATGATTCCGAGTTCATGTGCGCGGGAGAGACCGGCCGCGATCTGAATCGCGATCTCCAACGTCTCTTTAAGTTGCAGCCCGCTGTTCTTAATCTTCTGGCGGAGAGTTTCGCCTTCGACGTACTCCATCGCGATGTAAGGCCGTCCTTCATCCTCTCCGACTTCGTAGATGGTGAGAATGTGTGGATGGTTGAGCGCGGAAGCAGCACGCGCTTCCTGAAAGAAACGGCGCCGTCGATCCTCTTGCGAAACGTACTCAGATGGGAGCAACTTCAGCGCGACAGTGCGGTGAAGCTTGTTGTCGTAAGCTTTGTAGACTGCGCCCATGCCGCCCGCGCCGATCGGTTCGACGATGCGGTAATGCGCGATGGTTTCTACGGGGAGGGGTTTCATCGGGCGCTGCCTAGTTTAACGGATCAGTCGTTGAATCCGTATTATAAGACTTATGAACCGGATTTCTGGCCTAGAGAAGAAGCAAGCACCGTGGCACTTGCGCTGGTTCTACACCACGATGCGCAAGATGTTTGGCAAAGATTTGACGCCGGTAAAACAACAGATGCGCGTGCCGGGATTGGTGTGGGGCAGCATCGCGATGGAGGCGGGCCTCGGCAGGAAACGTAGAGTGTCGCTGCGGTTTATTCAGTTGGGTAAAGTGCGAACCGCCGCGCGTGTTGGATGTCCTTTTTGAGTGGACATCAATTCTGCCGTGGGCAGAAAAGCCGGGTTGACGGATGAGAAGTTACTGGCGGTAGTTAAGAATGACTTGTCGGTGTTCTCGGACGTGGAGCGTTTGGTGATCGAGCTCGCGGACGCGATGGCAGACACGCCATCGAATGTCTCAGACGATCTCTACGCGCGCTTGCGTGAGAAATTTTCCGAGGAACAGTTGCTCCAGCTAGGAGCGCAGCTCGCGTTCGAGAACTATCGCGCCCGCCTCAACCGCGTGTTCGATGTTGGTAGTGACGAACTGTACAAGGTTTAGGCCGCAGAAAATCTGCGGCTAACTTTTCGTGAGGCTTTCGAGCTCTTCGGGGGTTCGGGGCCAGTCGTCTTTCAGGAGACGCGAGAGGGCGCGATCGGCGAGGAGTTTGCCGCCGGTTTGACACGTGGGACAGTAGTTCGTTTCGTTTGATCCATAACGGATTCGTTGAATCTTACTGCCGCAACGTGGGCACGGCTCGCCGTACTTGCCATGCGTCGCCATGTCAGGCCGGAACGCTGTCACTTTCTCCGGAAAACGATCGCGTGATTCCAAACGCAAACGCTCGGTCCAGTCAGTCAGCGTTCTTTTGATCGCGTCGAAGAGATGCGCGATCTCTTTATCGGTCAGCTTTTGTGTAAGTGTAAACGGAGAGAGACGAGCTTCGAAGAGGATTTCATCAGAGTAGGCGTTGCCAATGCCACTGAGTATGCGTGGATCGGTGAGGGCGCGCTTCAACGTGTGGTTCTTTGCTTTGATCGCCTGAGTAAACTGTTCCGGTGACGCTTCAAAAATCTCCAACCCACCGGGGTTGAGATTTTCCAGTCCAGCCTCGCCCTGGACCACGTGAAGCGAGGCGCGCTTCTGTGAGCCAGCCTCAGTCAGGACCAGGCTGCCGCTACTGAAGTCGAACACAGCCAGACCGCGTCCTTTCGCAGCCTTGCCACGCTCGTGGTACCAATGCAACCTGCCCGCAATCATCAGGTGCAGAACGAGCCACAGATCTTCTTCAAGGCCAAAGCAGATCCGTTTGCCAAGCCTGCGCAACTCGACAATCTTTTTGCCTTCCACGCTGGACAGAGGCGGCACGGCCGTGCGCAACAGAAAAGGATTTGCGACGCGTGCCCGTTCGAGAACACTGCCTTTGATTCGTTTCTCGAGAGCCTCGATATAAACGACAATGTCCGGCAGTTCAGGCACTAAATTCCGAGTTTGCTAGACGGTACTGCGGCTCTTCACCATCCGCCAAATCCAGAGCACGAGGATGGCGCCGAGTATCGAGAGTATCAAACCACCCGGTCGGAACCCGTTGCCGTTGGTATCAGCTCCCCAGATTGCCCAACTCACCAGGCCGCCGATGATGGAGCCGACGATGCCCAAAATCATCGTCGCGATCATGCCCATGGCATCCCGTCCCGGCATAATCAAACGCGCGAGTGCGCCCGCGATTAACCCGATGATTAACCACCAAATGAAACTCAGCATCTATTTTTGTCCTCCTTGCGTGCCGCGTTTATATCACAACCTCAACCACAAAGACACTGAGGCACAGGGGAGCTAATACGTGGACCAGGCTACAAGTCCTTACCGCTTTTTACAGGATTGCAGGATTAGGCATGATTTACATGTAAATCCTGAAATCATGTCAATCCTGTAAACTGACTTTTCGTGTTTAGCCTGCATCGACCGTGAAATTCGCCGGGGGGCGAACCTTGCCGTCCTCGAGGAAGTCCTCAGGACGATATCGCAAGACAAACGACAGCACTGAAAGCCATTCAGATAGTCTCGGGTTTCGCTCCCAACGTTCTTTGTAAACATCGCGAGTGGCGCGTAAATTTTCCGTCAGCGAGCGCACCAGAGTTCCTTTATCCTCCTCCGGTTTGGCCGAAACCTTTTCTCCTGACTTCAACACAGCACTGACACCCTGCAACTTTGGCGGAACCTTTTCGAGCATCTCTTTCCCTTCAGCGCTTTTAGCTACGGCGCCGATTGCGCGCAGAAGATCATCCAGTTGCCCACGGATCGTTCCGGGCCGTGAGCGTAAGCTTCCGTTTGCTCAGCAACAGTCGCTCCGCCGCGTGTAGGGTGGGTTTCGGTCTGTTCAGGAGATGTTTGTACTTCGCGGGTGAAATACATCCCGAAGAACCAAGTGCGCGATCAATTAGCCATCCATTGCTAAGACTTAGCGATCGGGGGCATGACGCTCTGCTTCGCGGTAATAACTATTGAGTGAAAAATCAATGGCTGCTTGCTTTGATTGGAGGAAGTGCTGCACCCGTAAAAATGGAAGCCAGGCGCGGTCGCCGATAACCACTTGCGATTCCTCAAGGTTTTGTCGTGGCACCCAGCGACCATCGAGA
>JBKPJS010000594.1:0-10235 GCA_046730815.1 Acidobacteriota bacterium | reverse complement strand
ATTGATTGGAGTTGGTGATGGCGATTAGTCTTAATAGTCTTAAGCCCGCAAAGGGTTCGACCCACAAGAAGAAACGAGTCGGACGTGGACCAGGCTCAGGTCTGGGCAAGACCGCGGGCCGCGGTGAGAAGGGACAGAAATCTCGCTCGGGTTATTCGCGTAAGATCGGGTTTGAAGGCGGCCAGATGCCGCTACACCGGCGTTTGCCAAAGCGTGGCTTCACCAACATCTTCAAGAAGCAGTGGCTGGAGATTAGTCTCGCGGCGCTCGATCAACATTTCAGTGCCGACGAAGAGATCACTCCGGAAGTGCTGCACACTCGCGGTCTGATCAAGAAGGCGAAGCACGACGTCGTGGTCCTGGGAAATGGCGAAATTTCGAAACCGCTTCGTGTTTCGGCGCACCGGTTTACAAAGAGCGCTCGGCAGAAGATCGAGCAGGCTGGCGGTGCAGTGGTAGAGATTTCCGGTTAATCTGAAATCACTACCGGGAGAATGTTATGGAAAAATTTCTCGCCGCAGTTCGCAATATGTTCAATGTGCCGGACCTACGCCGGCGCATTTTCTTTACGCTGGGCCTGCTTGCAGTCTACCGGTTTGGCGCGCACGTCGGCGCTCCCGGAATCAACAAGGTGCGTTTGGATGAAGTGTGGCGCGATGTCGCCGGCACACTGCTGGGCGTGCTCGATCTCTTCTCCGGTGGAAACTTTCGCACTATCTCTGTCTTCGCTCTCGGAGTTACTCCCTACATCACGGCTTCGATCATCCTTCAGCTCATGACCGTCGTTTCGCCGCAACTGAAAAAGTTGCAGGAGGAAGGCGAGATGGGCCGGCAGAAAATCAACCAGTGGACCCGCTATCTGACTGTTGGTCTCGCGGCGATTCAAACATCTTTCGTCGCTCATTGGCTGCAAGTTAACGGCGTCGGCGCACCAGGCTGGGGCTTCAGGCTTAGCACTGTACTGACCCTGACAACGGGGACGATGTTTGTCATGTGGTTGGGTGAACAGATCACCGAGCGCGGCGTCGGCAACGGAATCTCGTTGCTGATTTTCGCGGGTATTGTCATCGGCTTGCCGCGCGGCGTAACGCAGGTGTTCGAACGCGTTCGTGGCGGCGACACGATGGAAATCCTCGGTGTGTTCGGTTTGTTGGTGGCACTGGTCCTGATCATCGCGTTTATTGTTTTTGTCGAAGCAGCACGCCGGAAGATTCCTGTCAGTTATGCAAAGCGACACGTTGGTCGCCAGGTTGTCGGCGGGCAGCAAACGACGATGCCGTTGAAGATCAACATGGGTGGTGTGATCCCCGTGATCTTTGCATCCTCGGTGTTGTCGATGCCGCAGAGTGTTTTTGCAGCGTTTCCCCCTGATCCGAACAATACGAACACGTGGTGGGCCTGGATCTGGCAGCGCTTCCAGATCTTTCATCCGGGCAATCCCTATTACGAGTTGATTTTCCTCTCCCTCATTATTTTCTTCACGTTCTTTTACGTGTCGATCGTTTTCAACGTAGAAGAAGTGGCTGACAATCTCCGTAAGCACGGCGGCTTCATGCCCGGCATTCGTCCCGGCAGGGCGACCGCTGAACATTTGAATTCGATTTTGACCCGGTTGACGACGGTTGGCGCTATCTACCTCGCTCTCGTTGCATTTGTGCCGCAGTTCATGTTGAGCGGATTCCAGGTTGCAAGATTGCCGCTGATTGGAACCTGGCTCGACTCGTTTGTCAGTACCACTCCCGGACTCTCGTGGATCCCAACCGGCATGGGCTATCAGTTCTATTTTGGCGGGACATCGCTGCTGATCCTTGTCGGCGTGGCGATGGATACGGTGGCGCAGATCGAAGCCCAACTCGTCATGCGTAATTACGAAGGCTTCCTTGGCAGTGGAGGCCGTTTGCGGGGACGGCGCGCCTGATCTTTCTGTCCTGAGGAAAGGACCACAAAGACACTAAGGCACAATGAGGACTGTTTTGATCACTTTTGTGTCTTAGTGCCTTGTGGTTTGATTATGTCGAAGATCATCGTGTTGATGGGAGCGCCTGGTGCCGGAAAAGGTACTCAGGCGCGCTTGCTTCAAGAGCGTCTGCATTTGCCACAGATCTCTACCGGCGATATCTTTCGTGCTCTCAAGAATGCCCACACGCCTTTGGCGCAGGAAGTGAGAGGCATAATGGAGCGGGGCCAACTCGTTCCCGATGAGTTAACGATTCGTCTGGTCGAGGAGCGCACCGCTCAGGACGATTGCCGGAACGGCTATATTCTCGATGGCTTCCCGCGCACGCCGGCGCAGGCGGTGAGCCTTGAAAAACTTGCGGTGGAACAGGGCAAACATATCGTCGCGGTTCTCATCGATGTTCCGCGCGATATGCTCGAGCGGCGTATGACGGGGCGGCGAAACTGTCCCGTGTGTGGCGAGATTTACAATATCTATTTCAAGCCACCGAAGAACGACAACGTTTGCGACTTTCATCCCGAGGCGCAGCTCGTTCATCGCGCAGACGATAATGTGGAGACGGTGAAAGCCAGGCTCGCGACTTTTGAAGAACAAACGCGGCCGCTGATTGAATATTACAAGTCGGCAAATCTGCTTCGGACTGTGGATGGGACTCGCGAGCCCGAGGCGATTTACGAAGAAATTGTGCCGCAGATAAACGCAGATTGACGCAGATCAGAAAGGCAGATTGAACGCGAATCAGAAAAGCAGGTTCTTATCAGCGTGAATCCGCGTTCATCTGCGGCTACAATTGGTCTGAAATGATTATCGGGAAATCAAAACGAGAACTCGAAAAGATGCGCGCTGCAGGCCGCCTCGCCGGGCTGGTGTTGCAGAACCTGCGCAGCCTGGTCCAACCAGGCGTGACCACGATCGAGATCGATCGCGAGGCGGAGAAGATGATTCGCGACGCCGGCGCTCTGCCGACGTTCAAGGGCTACAACGGTTTCCCGTATTCCATTTGTGCTTCCGTCAATGAGCAGGTGGTGCACGGCTTTCCTTCCAAGTACGTTTTGCAGGAAGGAGATATTTTTTCGATTGACTGTGGCGCCACGCTCGAAGGTTTTGTAGGTGATACGGCCACGACAGTTCCTGTTGGTGAGGTCGACGAGGAACGGCTCAGGCTGGTTCGTGTTACCGAAGAGTGCCTCGAGCGTGCGATCCAGCAATGTCGCGCCGGGAACCATCTGGGCGACATTGGTTGGGCGGTTCAGCAGCATGCGGAAGCCAACGGTTATTCGGTTGTTCGGGATTATGTCGGGCATGGAATTGGGCGGCGGATGCACGAAGACCCGCAGATCCCGAATTACGGGCGACCGGGACTGGGCCCAAAGATCAAGACCGGCTATGTTTTCGCGGTCGAGCCGATGGTGAACCAGGGCACGCACTTTACGAAGGTTTTAGCGGATGGCTGGACGGTTGTGACGCTTGACGGCAAGCCGAGCGCCCATGCTGAACACACGATCGCGATCACGGAAGAGGGACCTGAAGTACTGACGCTGGTTTCCTCAAACGCGCCCGTTGAGCCCGCAGTAGTTTAGCCGCAGATTTACGCGGATGAACGCAGATGGTTAAATTTGCGTTCATCCGCGTAAATCTGCGGCTAACCCCGTGACTTGGCAAGCAAATCACCCGCATGTTATTATTCGCAGTTTGTCGGCAGCATCGAAAATTCAATCTGAGAGGATATGGCGAAGGAAGAGGCGATAGAAGTGATGGCAAAGGTGCTGGAGACTTTGCCTAACGCTATGTTTCGAGTTGAGTTGGAAGACAGCCAGCACCAGGTGCTTGCGCACATATCGGGGAAAATGCGCAAGCATTTTATTCGCATTCTTCCTGGCGATCGGGTTTTGGTAGAGCTTTCGCCGTACGATCTCAATCGGGGTCGGATCACATATCGATACAAGTAGGTATCGGAAGACAGAGGTTACGCAATGAAAGTCCGTGCGTCAGTAAAGAAGATGTGCGACAAGTGCAAGATCATCCATCGCAAAGGCGTGGTGCGAGTGATCTGCGTTAATCCCAAACACAAACAGAGACAAGGATAGCGAGAAGTAAAAATGGCACGTGTAGCAGGAGTCGATCTACCGCCAAACAAGAGAGCCGAGATTGGCCTGACATATATCTACGGCATTGGCCGTTCGCGCTCGAATTCAGTGCTCAAGGAAGCAGGAGTTAATCTCGATACTCGCGTGAGGGATTTGAGTGAAGACGAGTTGAGCCGTATTCGTGGCATTCTGGAAACCCAGGGTGAGATTGAAGGCGATCTTCGCAAGCGCGTTCAGATGGATATCAAGCGTCTGATGGATATCGGTTGCTATCGTGGCTTGCGACATCGTCGTGCGCTTCCGGTGCGCGGCCAGCGAACTCATACAAACGCTCGCACACGCAAGGGCCCACGGCGCGCCACCATCGCGAAGAAGAAGGCTCCGGGCAAGAAGTAAACACATTGCCAATTGGAAATAACATATGGCTAAAGCAGGCGGAAAAAAGAAGGTCTTTCGCAAGAAAGAAAAGAAGAACGTTCCCAACGGCATCGTGCATATTGCCGCGTCGTTCAATAACACGATGATCTCGATTACGGACCTCGAGGGGAACCTGATTGCACAATCGTCTGCGGGTGCGCGCGGCTTTCGTGGCTCGCGCAAGGGGACTCCCTTCGCCGCGCAGCAGGCAGCGTACGAAGCAGCCAAGAAGGCGCACGAAGCCGGCATGCACCAGTGTGAAGTTCGTGTGAAAGGTCCGGGCGGTGGCCGTGAATCAGCCATCAGGGCGATCGCGAATGCCGGTATCAGAGTGATGACGATTCGCGATACGACGCCCATTCCGCATAACGGTTGCAGACCGCCGAAGCGAAGAAGAGTTTAACCACGGATTACGCGGATTGATCCGGATTTGATCCGTAGAATCCGCGGTAAGAAATTAACCCAAAGGATGAAGGGTCTGTGCGAAAGCGCAACCTGTAAACTTTTCCGTCTAATACATAGACTGGAGGCAAATAATTGGCTAGGTATAGAGATGCTGTGTGTCGCCTTTGCCGTCGCGAAGGCGCAAAGCTGTTTTTGAAGGGCGATCGTTGTTACAAGCCCGCTTGCCCAATTGAAAAACGTGGTACGCAACCGCCGGGACAGCATGGTAACTCGCTGCGCCGCGGCAAGGCACTGGTCGGCTATGGCCAGCAGTTGCGCGAAAAACAGAAGGTCAAGCGCATCTATTTCATCCTCGAAGGGCAGTTTCGCAACTACTTCGAACGTGCCGCTCGGATGAAAGGGATCACCGGCGAAAACCTTCTGTTCCTGCTGGAGCGGCGGTTGGATAATGCCGTGTACCGCGCCGGCTTCTCGACCTCACGCCGGCAGGCGCGACAGTTAGTGAACCACGGGCACATTCTGGTAAACGATCGCAAAGTAGATATTCCCTCTTATCAAGTAAAGCCTGGCGACGTGATCAGCGTGAGAGAGGCAAGCAGGAAGAACTCTCACATTGAAGGCGCGTGGCAAACTGCGTCCGGTCGTGGACGTCCGTCGTGGATTACTGCCGACGGCGGCGAAATGACCGCGCGTGTTGCCAGCTCGCCCGTGCGCGACGATATCGATCGCTTAATCAACGAGCAGCTAATTGTCGAGCTTTATAGCAAGTAGTTAACCCGACTGGCAGCGGTGTTGCGGATCACCGTTACCTGGTCAGATGCATTTTTCTTAGGACCTGAACGCTATGGCTATGGATCAAAATAATCTTTGGACAGGATTTCAAATGCCGCGCCGGCTTGCGGCAGACGCGGAAACTTTGACGGAACGATATGGCCGCTTTTCAGCGCAGCCATTCGAGAGAGGCTTCGGAACGACCGTTGGCAATTCACTTCGTCGTGCTCTGCTCTCATCAATCGAAGGTGCTGCTATCACTGCGGTTAAGATTGAAGGTGTCGAACACGAGTTTTCATCGATTAAAGGAGTGGTGGAAGACGCCACCGACGTTATTCTTAATCTCAAGCAGGTGCCCTTCAAGCTCCACAGCAGCGAGCCGAAGACACTGAGGATTTCAAAGGAAGAACCCGGCGAGGTCACTGCGGCCGACATCGAGGCTGATGCCGACGTGGAGATTCTCGATCCCTCCGTCCACATTGCAACGGTGAGTGACGGCGGATCTCTGAAAATCGAGATGCGTTTGAAGCGCGGCCGTGGATACGTTTCGGCCGATCGAAACTTTGACGAAGATTTGTCGCTCGGATACATACCGATCGACTCGGTGCACACACCAGTCAAGAAAGTTAACTATAACGTCGAAGCAGCGCGTCTCGGCCAGAACACGGAGTTTGACAAACTGACTATCGAAGTTTGGACCGATGGCTCAGTGAAGCCTGAGGACTCTATCGGCCTGGCGGCGAAGTTGATCAAGGACCACATGTCGATCTTCATCAACTTTGAAGAGGATACAGACGACTTTGCTTATGCGAAGATGGAGCGTCCACCGTTGCCGCGCAACGATCAACTGGATCGCTCGGTTGACGAGCTGGAGCTTTCAGTCCGCTCCTACAACTGTCTCAAGAATGCCGACATTCGCACGATTCGAGATCTGGTCCAACGCACCGAGCGCGAAATGCTCGCGACGAAGAACTTCGGTAAGAAGTCGCTCAACGAGATCAAGGAAATTCTGAACGGCATGGGTCTCGACTTCGGTATGGAGTTTGACGAGCAGGGCAATCCGATTCCTGGAACCGGCGGCCGCGATGGTGCCGATCTGTCGGATTATGAAGGCGAAGAGGAATAGTAGTTAGTCATGCGACACCTAAAGGCACATCGAAAACTTGGTCGCACAAGTGAGCATCGCCACTCGATGCTGCGTAATCTGGCGACTTCTTTGATCAACTCTCGCGAAGAGCGCATCGTCACGACTTTGCCGAAAGCGAAGGAGTTGCGACCGTTTGTCGAGCGCGCCATCACGTTGTCTCGCAAAGCGCGTAATCTTGGTGACGATGGTTCCGATGAGCGTGCATTGCACCTGCGCCGGCAGGCGGCAGGATTTTTTCACGCGGGTAACATGACGGTTAGTGAAACCACCGGCAAGCGCGGCCAGCTTCGCCCGGAACGAACGGCCGGCGTGGCGGCGCTCAGACGTCTCTTCACTGACCTCGGAGAGCGTTATAAAGATCGGCCCGGTGGTTACACGCGCATCCTGAAATTGGGCCATCGCGACGGCGATCGCGCCGAGCTGGCGATCATCGAACTGGTCGACAATCCGCGCGAGATCGAAGCGATTGAAGCGGCG
The DNA here is from genome assembly GCA_046730815.1 of Acidobacteriota bacterium. Taxonomy (GTDB): domain Bacteria; phylum Acidobacteriota; class Blastocatellia; order Pyrinomonadales; family Pyrinomonadaceae; genus PSRF01. The sequence goes on along the minus strand of JBKPJS010000594.1, from coordinate 2,974 downwards.
AAGAAACGAGCGAGACACACGCCGTCGAAAAAGAAGAAAGGCCGCGGAAAAGAAAAAGAAGAGAGCGCCGAGTCTAAATCCGAAGACAGCGAGGAATAAAGAATTTCTCCCGCAAAGGCGCAAAGTAGATTCTTTGCGCCTTTGCGCCTTTGCGGGAAACCAAATGTCAGCACCCAAAGAACAAGGTGAAACTCCGGGACGACGAAACCGTTCGCGTCAATCAGATCCGTCTGGACCACCGGCACCGTCCGTTAACCTCGATGAGCTTCGCGAGTTAATTGCTCTATTGCGTGAGAATGGACTGGCGGAGCTTGAGCTTGAAAACGAAGGATTTCGTGTTCGCCTGCGTCGCGAAGGAGCGGCAGTCGAATCGGCTCCGGCTGCTTCAATTCCGCAACCTGCTCCGGTTTCAGAGAAGTCTCCTGCCGCACCCGCGCCCTCCGGGCCGGCACATCCCGGTACCCACGCAACGACAGCGGCGTCTCAGGATCAGGACTTACACATCATTCCTTCACCAATCGTGGGCACGTTCTACCGTTCGCCCTCTCCCAGTGCCGAGCCGTTTGTGAAGATCGGGAGCAGCGTCGAGCAAGATTCTGTCGTTTGCATCATCGAGGCCATGAAACTCATGAATGAGATTCAGGCGGAGACTAGCGGTGAAGTAGTGAAGATTTATGTCGAGAACGGTCAGCCGGTGGAGTACGGCCAACCGCTTTTCGGAATCAAGCCACAGTAAGGCACAAAAAGCACAAGAGCAGTAATTCTCTTTTGATCTTTTTGTGCTTTTTGCTTTTTTGGCGTGTTGCTTATGGCGTTCAATCCACGCAAGTTTAAGAAGATCCTGATCGCCAATCGCGGCGAGATTGCTTGTCGCATCATTTGGACCTGCAAGGAGATGGGGATCAAGACGGTCGCCGTTCATAGCGACGTCGATCGAGATTCGCTGCATGTCCGTTTCGCCGATGAAGCCGCGTGCATTGGACCAGCCCCTTCGGCGCAGAGCTATCTCAACATTCCGGCAATCATCAGCACGGCTGAGATCTTCAACGTCGACGCGATTCATCCGGGTTATGGCTTCCTCGCCGAGTCGCCTTACTTCGCCGAGATTTGCGACGCGTGCAATATCAAGTTTATTGGACCACGGGCAAGCATTATTCGCTTGATGGGCGACAAGATTGAAGCTCGCCGGGCAATGAACGAAGCCGGTCTTCCGATCGTTCCTGGAAGTCCGAGTGAAGTCACTTCGGAAGAAGAAGGGATCAAACTCGCCCGCGACATCGGTTATCCGGTGATTGTGAAAGCTTCGGCCGGAGGTGGCGGACGCGGGATGCGCATCGTTCGTTTGGAGCGGGAGTTAGGTAAGGCGCTGGAGACCGCGTCGACCGAGGCCGCCGCAGCTTTCAATGACGGCAGTGTTTACATCGAGCGCTACATCGAGAAGCCGCGCCACATTGAGATTCAGGTGCTGGCTGACGAGTTTGGCGAATGCATCCATCTCGGCGAACGTGAGTGCTCGATTCAACGCCGCCATCAAAAGTTGATGGAAGAAGCGCCGTCAACGGTGCTGACTCCTGAATTACGCAAGCAGATGGGTGAAGCGGCTGTCGCGGCTTGTAAGAAGCTGGGATATTCGAGCGCGGGCACCGTGGAGTTTCTGTTGGATGCGCAGGGAAACTACTACTTCATGGAGATGAACACGCGCATCCAGGTCGAGCATCCAGTCACCGAAATGGTGACGCTCGCCGACATTGTTCGCAACCAGATCAGGATTGCGGAAGGCGAGCCGCTTGGCTACACGCAGGACGATCTCTTGATAGTGGGACATGCGATCGAGTGCCGGATCAATGCTGAGAATCCGGAGACGTTTGCGCCGTCGCCGGGTGTGATTTCTGCCTTCAATTTACCTGGCGGGCCAGGTGTGCGCGTCGACACGTTTGTTTACTCGGGTTACCAGGTCACTCCTTTTTACGACTCGTTAATCGCGAAAGTGATCGTTCATGCTCGGACGCGCGAACTGGCGATAGCGCGGATGAAGCGGGCGCTGGAGGCGATGGTGATTGAAGGAATCAAGACGACGGTCCCGCTTCACCAGAAGATTATGGACGACCCGCGATTCCGTGCTGGAGATATCGGCACGGATTTCATGGAGTACTTTTTGGCACGCAACGGTAAGAAAGCGGCGGCTTCTTAGACAGGATTACATGACTTTCAGGATTTTCAAGATAAATCCTGTAACATCCTGTAAATCCTGTTCAGGGTTTGCGATTTACGAAAGGCCTGCCCTATAATATCCGACTTTTTATGAGGTAAAGGCACATGTCACATGCAGTTATCAGAGCCGGTGGAAAACAGTTCCTGGTCGAGGAAGGCCAAACGATTCGCGTGCCTTCAATCGACGCAGATGCCGGAAGCTCAGTCGAGCTCGAGGCCTTGCTGAGTACAGGTGACCGGGAAAAAATCTCGGCAACAGTAGTTGACCACGGTCGAGATCAGAAGATCGTCGTCTTTAAAAAGAAGCGCCGCAAACAATACAAGCGCACGCGTGGTCACCGGCAGAACTATACGACATTGAAGATTGATTCGATTGGGTAGGTAAGAACAATGGCACACAAAAAAGGTGTTGGCTCATCTCGAAATGGTCGCGACTCGCAGTCCCAACGATTGGGTCTGAAGAAGTTCGGCGGCGAGAAGGTGCTTGGCGGCAACATCATCGCACGCCAGCGCGGCACGAAGTGGAAACCCGGAAACAACGTGGGCCGCGGCAAGGACGATACTTTGTTTGCCCTGATTGATGGCGTAGTCAAGTTTGAAGACAAAGGTCGGTCGGGCAAGTTCGTCAGCGTTTATCCGTTGGAGCAAACTGCTGCTTAGAAAAGATTTCCCGTAAGTTCGCGACGCCTGAGCAGCAGCTACTGCGCGCCGGGCGTCGCTTTCAATTTAGGATGTTTATTGATCGCGCCAAGATTCACGTGCA
>JBKPJS010000593.1:0-3122 GCA_046730815.1 Acidobacteriota bacterium | reverse complement strand
CCTGACGTACCAAAGGCGCCCCAGATGGCGCCTTCAACAGCTAAATCGATATCGGCATCGTCCATCACGATGATGGCATTCTTGCCGCCCATCTCGAGCGAGCAGATGGCGTTTCGTTCCGCGCAGGCGGAAGCGACGATGCGGCCGGTTTCAGTCGAGCCGGTAAACGAAATCAAACGCAGCGCGGGATGGTTGGTCATTGCCGCGCCGACGGTCTCGCCATAACCCGTGACGAGATTCACGACACCGGGCGGAATTCCTGCTTCCTCGCAGGCCTTCACGAGGTTGTAAGTTGAAAGCGGAGTGTCTTCGGCGGGTTTGATCACGACGGTATTGCCGCAAACCAGCGCTGGAATCAGTTTCCATGACGGAATCGCCATCGGGAAATTCCACGGAGTGATCAAGCCGCAAAGACCGACCGGCTGGCGCACGCACATCGCAAACTTGTCGCGCATCTCGGCGGGCGTAGTGAAGCCGTGAAGGCGCCGTCCTTCGCCGGCGGTGTAGTAAGTGCAGTCAATCGCTTCCTGAACATCGCCGCCCGCTTCTTTCAACACCTTGCCCATCTCGCGGGTCATGTCGGCGGTGAACTGTTCCTTGTTGCGGATCAAGATCTCGCCGAGATGAAAGAGCAATTCCGCGCGTTTGGGAGCAGGAGTATTGCGCCAGCGATCGAACGCGTTCTGCGCGGCATTAACAGCCGCATTAACGTCGTCGCTCGTCGAAAGAGGAAAACGTCCAACGATGTCGCGGTTGTCGGCGGGGTTGATGTTTTCAAACATCTCGCCAGACTCACTGGCGACCCATTTTCCATCGATGTAGTTGTGATAGGTTTTGACTGCGGCGCGTGCTGCATTGCGCGCCGCGAGTTTCCCGCTGGTTTTTGCGATTGCCTTCTTTGCCTGAGCCATAATGAATTTGCGATTGCCAAATTTCAGTTTTGAACGAAGTGATTTCCAATTGGCAATCGGCAATTGGCAATCGGAAATGATCTTATTGATACGTGAACTGGACGATCAGCGGCACCAGGCGATCGATCTTTGCGTCGCGCTGGAGTCTCGTCACATTCAGAACGATCGGATCGCCGGGCTCAAGACCGTTCAACACACGTTGGAAGTCCGCGAGCGACGTTACCGGCGTTTTATTGATGCGGTTGATCACGTCGTTTTCCATCAACGCCGGCTGACCACCGGGTGGGACGCGAATCTCCGCCACCAGACCGTTCGGATCGATCTCTTTCACGTAAAGGCCTTGAACGCCGGTCAGGTGACGGTCAGCCAAAAGCTGCGGCGTTAGTTCGGTAAGCGTGATTCCAAGACGCAGGGTATTGCCACGCGGATCGGAATTCTTCGGAGTCGCCTTGGTTGGTCCAATCCACTCTCGCGTGGCTTGTGAAGGCCGCTCACTCAACGCGACGCTGACAGTTTTCTTATCGAGTTTTCCGTTGACGTCTCGCAGAAAACCAAGTGTGACCTCCTGCCCAACCGCCGTGCTGGCAACGCGCTGGATTAAATCTTGCGCGTTGACCACGGGCGCGCCTTGAAACTCGACAATGATGTCGCTCGGTTGCAGACCGCCCTTCGCCGCCGGTGTGGCTTGACCGTTTTCAGTCGGCGTGACGGAAGTTATGATCGCACCCCTTGCTTCCGGCAGACCATAAACTTTAGCAAACTCTTCGTGCACAGAATCCAAAGTTATCCCGAGGTATCCGCGTTGGACTCGGCCCTGCGCGATCAACTGTTTGTAGACGAAATTCGTTTCGTTTGCGGGCAGCGCGAAACCGATGCCGTTGTAATCACCGGTCGAAGTCGCGATCTGCGAATTCATCCCGATAACTTCGCCACGCATGTTGACGAGTGGTCCACCGCTGTTCCCGCGATTGATGGCTGCGTCAGTCTGGAGAAAACGCTGGAAGACGTTGAAGTAAGGACTTTCGCGCTCCTTCTTGGAAATGATTCCCGCGGTGACGGTTTGATCGAGGCCGAATGGTGAACCCATGGCCAGCACCCAATCGCCGACCTGCGCATCGTTTGAATCGCCAAGCGTAACGGTCGGAAGATCTTTCGAGGTGTCAATCTTGATTACGGCCACATCAGTCTCGAAATCGAAGCCGACGACTGCGCCACGGTATTTCTCACCCGATTGCAGTCCGACGATGATTCGCGCTGCGTCTTCAACCACATGGTAGTTTGTCAGAATGTACCCTTTGGAACTGACAATGAACCCGCTGCCAACGCCGTGGGATGGACGTCGTTGCTGGCGACGGAACATATCGAGCAGTGGATTGCTGGCCGATTGATCTTCCTTGTCTTCGTCTTTTTCGCTGACTTCTGACTGGGCCTGAGTGGTCTCGATGTTCACGACGGCGGGCTCGACGCGGCGCGCAATCTCGGCAAACGACGCAGACAAGGCTTCAGGAGCGCGCGCAATCTGAATTTCGGGCTGCGCGCTCGTAGTTCGACCTGACAACATCGCGCCGATGCCTATGCCGGCGAGCAAACAGGCGACAGCCAGCGCGGCAATCCAGACGCGGAGTTTTCGTAAGATAGTCCGTTCCTGATCTGTAGTGCGGCCGTTCGAAACGTCAAACATATTTCCACCACCTTTTAGTAAGCCGAAATCCGAGCCCCAGGGAAGGGCCTAGAGTATAGGCGAAAGGAGCGTCGATGGGCAAAACGAAAGCCAACCACAAATTACACCGATTTCTGTGTAATCTGCGGACAGTTTTTACGGGCGCAAAAGCACTTTCAGCACGCCTTTCGTGGCAGCGCGGCGCATCGCGTGTACGCCCTTTGAGAGGGCATATTCTTCGCTGATCAGGCTGTCGACGTCGATGGCGTCTTTCTGCAACAGGTCGAGGGCCGGAGTAAAGCGTCCACAACGTGATCCTACAATCGAGATCTCATCAACTACGATCCGAGCAGCGTCCATCTCCGTTTTTCCGTGAAACGTAGACTTCAAAACAAGTTGGCCTTTCGGTCGAAGCAGTTCCAGCGCCAAAGCGAATCCTGCCGCTGCGCCTGACGCTTCCACGACGACGTCAAATTGCTTCAATCGTTTGGCTGCGAGTTTGGGAGTCGCTGTTTCGATGCCGCGCCTTTCTGCGATCCGCAGCTTGGAAG
>JBKPJS010000592.1:0-5889 GCA_046730815.1 Acidobacteriota bacterium | reverse complement strand
CCTGTGAGCAGCCAACCATTAGCAAACACTTTCGCAGTTTCTTCGGGAGCTTTGTAATAGCCACTGAACATCATTTCACTGCGAACCAGGATCTCCTTGTCTGCTGCAATGCGAACTTCACAACCAGGCATCGGTGGTCCAACAGTGCCAAACTTGTAATTGTCAGCGCGATTAAAAGCGACACAGACATTTTCCGTCAGACCGTACGCCTGCAAGATCGGCAAGCCCGCCGCTGCAAAGAATTCCGCAACTTCGAGCGGCAACGGTGCTCCTCCTGAAGTCAGGAGACGAATACGGCCACCGAAGTAATCTTTGACACTTGTAGACCCATCGACAACGATGCGCGCATAAATCTTCTCGAAGAAACGCGGCAAACTGGCAAAGACCGTCGGCTTAACTTCCAGCATGTACTCACCCAAATGCGTGAGATCGTCGACAAAGTAAGCCGGCGCGCCGGCGTAGAGACGGTTGTAAAGACCGGAAATCCTCTCCGCCACATGACAGAACGGGAGATATGAAAAAGAAACATCCGTGTCGTAAATCGGGATGGTTTGGCGCAACGATTCCACACTGTTGATGATGTAACGATGACTTAGACACGCGCCCTTCGGTTGTCCCGTCGTGCCGGACGTGTAGACCATGATGGCGATATCGTCGGGCTTCGCACTCTCCGCACGTTCCTTCAACAACGAGGCGAGTCGCGAGCGTTCGGCTTTGCCACGGTCGATGAACTCTCGATAACTGAGCACATCTTCGGAAGCGCCGGCAGCAAGCGCGATAATGTGCCTGACTTTTACTAGCCGCTCACGAACGCTGAGGACCTTCTGAAGTTGCTCACGCGAATCGACGAGGACAAACTCCGCGTCAGAATGGTTAATTATGTAGGCAATCTGTTCCGCGGAACTCGTTGGATAAAGACCGACACCAACTCCCCCGGCCATAATCGTCCCAATGTCGCTGATGGGCCACTCGGGAACATTTCCCATCAGGATACAAATTGATCCACCGCGCTTTAACTCAAGCGACAAGAGCGCCGCAGCAAAAGCGAAAGTCTCCTGCTCGAACTGTTGCCACGAGATTCCCTGCCATCGATCGTTAGAACGAAAGTAGAAGACGTCTTTGGGCTGGGCCGCGTATTTCTGGACGCGATCCGCGAACAATGCATACACGCTCGAATACTTCATAGCTCAAAAAATTCTTAAGCCACAAAAGGGCACAAAATTGCACAAATGAGTAAGAAAAATCGTTTATGTGCTTTTTGTGCATTTTTATGGCTACCACTTAAACGCGACGCAGGCCATATTGAGTCCGCCTCCCGAAGCACACATGATCACGTTATCGCCACGGTCCAGTTTGCCGGCACTCACCGCATCGTGAAGCACCATCGGTATACAAGCTGACCCCGTATACCCCCACTTCTGCATGATCGTGTGAGTTCGTTCCAGCGGCAGTTCGAGTTTGGCCATGACTTCCTTGATCGTGCTTAGATTGACCTGAGTGAAGAGGAACAGTTTTATGTCGCTGAGCCTCAGCTTTGACTTCGCAAGCACCTCGTCAACGAGCTGCGGCCATCCTTCAGTATTCACTTCCGCAGGATATTTCTTGGCGAAACGCACCTTGGTCCAAATCCCTTCCTCGAGCACTTGATTGGTCACCGGCAGACGAGTTCCCCCGGCGTATATTCCCATGTGGTCATGAAAACTGCCGTCGGCGCGAAGTTTTCCGGCAAGGAAGCCGGGGTGATCGTCGTTTGCCTGAAGCACAACCGCTCCAGCGCCATCAGCAAAGATCGTGGCTGTCTTCTTGTCGTGCCAATCGAGATACTTACTCATCGCGTAAGCACCGACGACAAGAACATTTCGATAAGCCGCGTCTGCTATGATGAACTTGGACGCAGTGTCCAATGCTGTCACAAAACCAGCGCAGGCAGAATTGACGTCGAACGTTCCCGCATTAACAGCGCCGAGCCGGTGCTGGACCACAACAGATGTGGCTGGTGAAAGTTGCTCAGGAGTGTCGGTTGCGAGAACGATCAGATCCAATTCGCGGGCGTCGAGTCGAGCTGCTTCGAGAGCCTCGCGGCTTGCGTTGGTTGCGAGATCAGCGGTGCTTTCGTTCTCAGCACAGACGTGTCTCTCATGAATACCGAGAACATGTGTGACAAACTCGTTGATGTCCTCGCCGAGAATACGGCTCAGATCGGCGTTGGTGACGATCTTTTCCGGAACGTAGATGCCGGTGCTGATGATGTTGGCGTACGCCATAACTGGTTTTGATTTAGCCGCAGATTTTCGCGGCTAAAAATTCCGTCACAATCTTATTGAACTCTTCGGCTTGCTCTATAAAAAACATGTGACTCCCGCGTTCGATAATATGAACCTTCGCACCGGGAATCTTAGCGGCTAGATTTCGAGAGTTTTGCACTGGCACAATCACATCGGCATCGCCGCTCAACACCAGCGTCGGACTCTTAATCTCTCCCAGACGCGACTCCGCATTAAAACTAACCGCCGCTTGGAACTGGCTCTTGTAAATGTGCTCAGGCACGTCTTCGCTATTGAGACCGTCCGTTGAAGCGAACGTCCGCAACGTCTCCGGTTCCGGCATAACATGATTCGGTCCGCCGAAGGTGGTACAACAGAGCACCAACTTGCTCGTCATCGATGGATACTTAAGCGCAAATTCCTGAGCGACAAAGCCACCAAACGAAAGGCCCACGATATGCGAGCTGTTGACGCCGAGCGCTTGCAGCAGATGAGCTAAATCGTCAGCCAGCAAACTGATCGATTGTGGACCTTCAGGTTTGTCTGACCGGCATATCCCGCGCGGGTCGAAAGTGATAACACGAAAGTTACGGGACAAAGGTCCAACTTGCCTGGACCAAATCCAACGGCCAGCCGCAAACCCCGGAATCAAAACAACCGGCGCGCCATCACCTTCGATCTTGTAGTAAAGCTGTAGACCGTTTACAGAAATTTTGGGCACGAGATTAAGTATCCACAGATTACACAGAATAAATCCGTGTAATCTGTGGATGGTTTTAAAAGTTCAACTTGAACGCAAACTGGATCACGCGCGGTCCGGCGCTTGTCGCCGTAATCCGTCCGAACGTAGACGGCACGGCAATGTTGTTGTTCGGATTTGCGAAGTTGGCCCAGTTGAAAATATTGAAAAACTCCGTGCGAAACTCGCCCCGCACCGATTCCGTGATCGGAATGAACTTGACTACGGAAAAATCCATGTTCTTTTGTCCCGGACCGTAAAGGAAGTTGCGCGGAGTATTTCCAAACGGATTGTTAGGATCGAAGTTCGGATTATTCGGCGTCCCTAGATTAGTTCCCGCCAGAATCGGTCTCGAGAGAGCAAACGCGCCCGAGTTGAAATATCCATTTAGCCGCGACTGTGTGCTGCCACTCGTCAGGAAGCTGCCGTTAGATCCTGCGGCGAAGTTTGCGCGCTGGATAATGTTGTTGCCGACGATATCGACGATCGAAAATGGAGTTCCGGTTTGCAACGTTAGGATACCGTTAAGCTGCCAGTTGTTGAGCACGACCCTCGCCGCGTTCCCTTCAGACACGAGCTTTGGCAGATCGTAAACAAAGCTGGTGACGAAGCGATGGCGCCGATCGAAATCGGATGGACCATAGTTAGTCCTCCAGTTGAACTGATCACCGGCAACTGCAAACAATTCATTGATCGTGCCGCCCGAATAATAGTCATTCGACTTCCCATAAGTGTACGCACTTAAAAACTGAAGACCACGACTGAAGCGCTTGGTAACACTAAGTTGCAGCGAGTTGTAGTCGGAATTGGAACTCGACTGAACCTGTTGAATGCCGCCGGCAACATTCTTTTGCGTCGATAACGCGGTGCCGAACGGCGCGGTAAACACGTTGGCCGCGCGGTTGTAAACCGGCTGGTTTAACGTGATCACCTGTAGCAGTTTCGTGCCCTTCGATCCAACATAACCAACTTCGAGCAGGAAGTCTCTGGCAAACTCCCACTGCACGTTTGCGTTGTATTGTTGAATGTAGGGAGTTCGCAATTCGGGATCGATAAAGATGCCGCTGATCGGTACGCCAACGATTGGCGCCAACGGCGACAGCGGAGAAGGAATCGTTGTGTTAACTGGAAATTGTCCAGGCTGTGGCACTGGAATAAAAGGATCCGACATCGTTCGCAAAATGCCCGGCAGTCCCACCGCCAACGCGAGATACGGATAGTTGAGCAACTGAGTATTCGCGTAGCGAGTCGAGAACCGATCGTAATAGATGCCGTAGCCACCACGCGCGACCAGCGAACCGGAGTCGTTCAAACGGTAGGCAAAACCAACACGCGGAGCGAAGTTGTTCTTGTCGGTTGGAACGAGCGTGTCTTCAACCGTAGGTACGCCCGCGAGTGTTCCGTTACCTGCTTGCACAAAACCATTCGGTGGACCAGCAGGCGATGCGGTCGTGCCCTGGCGAAACTGATCCGGCAGGAAGTTTACGAGTCGCCCGCGAGTATCAACCGGGTAACCATAAAAGTCATAGCGCACGCCGAGGTTCAACGTCAGGCGAGAATTGACCTTCCAATCATCCTGAGCAAAGCCGCTCCAGTCGTTCACTCGCAATGCGCGGTCAAACACACCCGAACCGATAATCGACACGCCATTGCCGGCCAGGAAGTTGTTGAAGCTCGAAAAAATCACTTGCCCGCGCGAGAACGCGTTGAAATAGAAGTTGACCTGCGAGCGGCGATACTCACCGCCGAAACGCAAGCGGTGATTGCCGGAAACGACCGATAAAGTGTCGCCGTAAGTAAATGCGTTGATGCGCGACGATTGATCGGCAAATGGGGACGACCCCAGCGTGAACAGTCCCGTAACTGTCAGTGTCGGCATACCGGGAAACAAATTCTTCAGAGGACTGTTGATACCGAATTGCGCCGCCGTAAAAGGCTCTTCCGCTACCGAGGTCACACGCAAGCGACTAAAGCCAAAGCGTGCCTGGTTAACGATGTTGGGACCGAAGACGTATGTGTCAGTAATCGAATTGAGATCCTGAATGATGTCCAGCGAACCACCGGTCCCCGGTAATTGGGTAACGCCGTTGCCCAGACCGGCAAAGTTGTAGTTGGCCTGGAAAGTTGGATTGCTGGCAAAGAAGTTCTTCGAGCTAATCGTGTGCTTGTCATTCAAGCGCCAGTCGAAGTTTGCGTTGGACTGATTTTCAGTAAAACGCGAGAGGCCGGAGATCGGTGTCAAACCTGTGGCTGTTGCTGCGGATGGAATTGCAAATTCACCATTTGGCAGCCTCGCGTTGAGAACCGAGACCATCACCGGATTTATTGATGCGACGGGCAAGCCGAACGCCGCTGCGAGACCCGCTGCTGTGCGATTGTTGTCGCGCAACTGCGTCGGAATAGTTGGAAACATCAGACTATTATTTAACGAGGCGCCGTTGCGTTCGCGTGTTCCCTGGTACGAGCCGAAGAAGAACAGATGATCCCTGACAATTGGACCACCGAGCGTCGCGCCAAACTGGTTGCGCTTCAAGACGGGCCGCGGCCGGCCTGCTGCGTTGAGAAAGAAATCATTCGCGTTCAACGCGGTGTTGCGCAGGAAGTAGTAAGCATTGCCATGAAAAGCGCTGCCGCCGGATTTTGTAATCGCCTCGACGTTGCCGCCCGCGTTACGTCCTTGCGAGGCGTCGTAGAGGCTTGTTTGCACGATGAATTCCTGGAGCGAATCGGTAGCGGGGACGGCGATGTTTGGGGTTGAGTTGGTGCCGATCGAGTTGGCGTCGATACCGTTGATGCGCACGTTGTTGCTGGTGGTGCGCTGGCCGTTGACTGAAATGATCGCGTCGCCGCGCCCGAGCTCGGTGTTGTTGGAAACCGATGCGGAGG
>JBKPJS010000591.1:0-5525 GCA_046730815.1 Acidobacteriota bacterium | reverse complement strand
CGATTTGACTGCCGGCGCTGTCGAGCGTGAGTCGCAGCAGATCGCTAAGGCGAATCAGCATGCGATTAGCGAGACCGGCGTCACGCATCATCAGCACGGAGATGGTGTTCAGCGTGTTGAAAAGAAAATGCGGATGAAGCTGCATCTTCAGGTTCTGCAACTCCGCCTGTGCCAAACGACCTTCGAGCTCCACTGAACGCATTTCACGCTCGCGGTATCGCTGGTAATAATAGTAAGCGAAGTGACCGCAAACAATCAGCGAGTAGATGATGAAGTTGCCAAACGTCTCAACGATGATAGCTCTTCCTAATATTTCACGTCGCCGCGCCATCTCCTCCTGAGGCACGCCACGCAGAATGTCAATGGAGTAAGCAAGCGAAAACTCCACCACGGATTGAAGCGGCGCGATGAACAGACCAAAACCGATCAACGCCAAGAGGCTGCGCGTCCAATTGGTCCGTTGCAGGTCGAAGCGCCGCGCAAACCAGATGACGACAGGCGTGAGTGCTGCCCACACGTACCAATAGAGAAACTCAAAACCAACTTGCCTGACCCAATCAATTGGCCGATCCTGGCTAACGCTGATGAAGATGCCACGCGCGGCGTAGATCAACGCGAGGAAAGTCGCGCACGATAAGATCAGGAGCCAGAGTTTGCGCCGCCGCGAATCGAGTTGCGCCATAAGTCCAAGTTTAACGACCGGGTGGCCACGGAGAGCCACCGCTACAAAGAACCTTCGATCGCTGGCTAGTACTGTAGGGGCGGCACTCCGTGGCCGCCCGTCGCTTGGGATAAACGGCTGTTGTTTGGGGATAGTGCGCCGCTACCGTTCTTCCGATTGGCGCTTCGCGAGAAAGAACGAAATCACAGTCGAATAGATTAGACCGAAGAGCATGGCGCTGAGAAACAATCCCAGGAACGCCTGCGCCGCAACGCGGGATGTCGGCGCGCCGGCCACTCCAGGCTCGCTCGCCAACCACTTCGTGCCCACTACCGCGAGCACGGCGACGAAAAACAACGCTGCAGTAAGCGCATAGACGAAGGAGATCGCAACTCCCGTCTTCACTCCTTCTTTAAACGTCGGCCGCTCACCTTTTTCACGTCGCAGCGCCGTCAGTCCGAGATAGATCATTACGAAGTGAAGGACGTTGAAAACGATTGGAGTGCCAAGCGTGTGAACAAGTGACTGCGGATTGGCGACAGTCGAACGCGCAAGAAGCACCCAGACCATCACCCCGAGCGTGATCATTAGTCCATATTTGAGTGGAATTTTCATTTGCCACAAAGAAGCACAAAAGTCACAAATGAGTAAAGCATAAAACCAATCGGCAATTTGGAAATCGGCAATAGTCTCATTCCCACGCGGGCTTCATTCCGCCCTGCGCGTCGTGCCAGTAGGGCGCCCAGGCCAGCGTCAGTAGTTTGACGTTGATGTTTGCTTTCGTGGGTTTCAGGCTAACTTTGTCGAGAGCTTCCGTTTGCGGATCGATAGAACGTTCCAGCGCTGCTGTTTCCGCTTTGAATTCCTCATCGAGATCCGCCCGCTTCTGCGCAAGAGCCGCCACGTTCTCCTCTGCGCGATCGACGTCTTCGGCTTCTTTCATCGAACGGCTCGCGCCGCGAACTGCCGTGGTTGCTCGACCCAGCGTCGACATGCTCGCTCGCTTTCGGCCCATGAACGAAGACAGCAAGGTCGCCCCAAACGAGATCGCCGTCTGTAACTTCTGTCCTTTTGCTTGTTCCTTCTCGCGCTCGACTGCTTGCTCGGCGCGACGTTTCCGCTCCTCGAGCTGCTCAAACTTCGGCGCGTATTTCTGTCGCAGCTTCTCCTTTGCCTCGTCGCGTTTTTCTCTTGCAATCTGTTGCAGGCGAACTCGGAAATTGCCTTCCGATTCACCCGGATTCGAAGCAATATCAAGCGCCGGACTCTCGAGTAGCTCAAGTCGCTGGTTGCGATAGATCCAACTCGCAAAGTCTTTACTCCACGTCGCGTAGCTCCTGGCTTTTGTCGCCTTCGCCGGAAGCTCGACAAATTGCGCGCCCGCTTCCGGCTCCGATTCGAGATCTTCAACAGGCAGATCCAATGCAGTCGCCTGACCCCAATCGAGACTGACTGGTCCATCCGTAATAGGAGCCAGCAAAGTCAACTGCTGAGTCATACCGACGTTTTTTGAATCGCTGTAACGAACCTCGGCGGCGCCGAGCAGCATTGGATGATAAAAGAGCGGCTCACCAGATGAGCGAACGGGAATGTAGTACTGCGTTATTTCAGGAGGCAGTACGGGTTTCTCAGTTTGCGCCGCCGCGCTTGTGACGGTTGCAGCGACAGGTGCTGTCGCCGGTGTAACAGATCCTTTTAACGGATCCATCAACGTCTTGATCTGAGCGCGCGTCAGTGGTCCACGCAGGTACGACATGGCCCAACGCGTCTCAAACAGTTCCGGCTCGTCGTCGTGCACGTTGTTCATGAGGAAGATCCGGTTACTCAGCCCGGCGAGCAGTTGTTCCATCGCTTGCTTGTCAAACTTCTGCCCGGTGCCCGATGCGATACCTTCGAGTCCTTCCAACACGCGGGCCTTGTCGCGCTCAGTTTGTAAGCGACCGATGAACCACGTGCCCGTATTTGCGAGTCCTTTGTAATCCAGATCGACAGGATTCTGTGTTGCCAACACGACACCCAACCCAAACGCGCGACCTTGCTTCAACAAAGTCAGCAGCGGCAACTTCGACGGCGGATTCGCAACCGGCGGGAAGTAACCAAAGATTTCGTCCATGTAAAGAATCGCGCGCAGGCTCGTGGTTCCCGATTGAGTCCTCATCCAGCCGAGCACCTGATTTAGCAGTAGCGACACGAAGAACATGCGCTCGGCATCAGCGAGATGCGCGATTGAGAAGATCGCGTGGCGCGGCTTTCCTTTTTCGGTGTAAAGAAGCTTTTGGATGTCGAGTGGCTCGCCTTCCATCCAGCTCGCGAAACTTGGAGATGCGAGCAGGTGATTTAACGCCATTGCGAGTTGAAAACGATCGTTGGCGGGGAAAAATGAATCGAGATCCATCACGCCAATCTTCGTGAACGAAGGCGATTGGATCTTTTGGATCAGCCCGGCGAGATCGAGATCTCTTCCAGCAGACCACTCCTGATTCAGAATGTTGGAAATGAGAATGTGTTCGCGACTCCGGACCGGATCGGCGTCGATGCCGATCAATCCGAGGAGGCTCGTAACGGTGGTATTAATTCGCTCGGCGAGTGACTCGTTATCTTGCCTGATCGTCTCAGGTGGCGCCGCAAACGACTTAAGAATAGACACCGGCAAGCCGGCATTGCTGCCCGGCGTGTAAATGCGAAAGTCGGCAGCGTCTCGCAAACGCTGGATGCGTTCACCGTCTTGTCCCCACTTCGCCAGACCTTCTCGCCAGAGCGTGGCCTGTTGCGTTGCGTCGACGCCTTCCTCCACCCACGGTTTGAAGTCTTCAGGAGCAAGGCTCGGAAAAGTCAGTAGCAAGTTACACAGGTCACCCTTTGGATCGATGATGATTGCGGGTATACCGTCGATCGCAGCTTCTTCGAGCAGCGTGATGCACAAACCAGTCTTGCCACTGCCTGTCATCCCGACGCAGACAGCATGCGTTACAAGATCCTTCGAGTCGTAAAGAAGAAGGGAGTCATCAGACTTCGTTCTGCCGAGGTAAAACACACCGAGCTTTTCAAACCCTTTCACAGGATTTACAAGATATTCAGGATTAGCACGATTCATTTTGTCATTAACCTCCATCATCTAAATCTTGTTAATCCTAGATCGAGACAGGATTTCAGACTTCATTCAGTATCACTTGTATTTTTTGCGCTCTCACCAATCCAAACGGTCTTGATGTTGACGAACTCGCGGATTCCAAACTCCGCGAGCTCGCGGCCGTAGCCGGAATGCTTCACGCCGCCGAAAGGTAAACGCGGATCAGATGCAACCATGCCGTTGATGAACACTGATCCCGCTTCAAGCTCATCGATGAATTTAGCTTGTTCGCCAGGGTCGTTGGTCCACGCAGCGGATCCAAGTCCGAAGGGCGTCGCGTTCGCAATCCGAATCGCCTCGTCAATGTCGGTCACACGAAAGAGCATGGCCACGGGGCCAAAGATCTCTTCGCAAGATACCGGCGTCTTGATATCCACATCGACGAGCACGGTGGGTTCGAAGAAGTTGCCGCGCCGATCCAGTCTCTTTCCGCCAGTCAACACACGTGCGCCCGAGGACACTGCCTTTTTCACCTGCTCTTCGAGATCGTTAACGATCTGCGGTGTCGCGAGTGGTCCAATGTCAGTTGACTCCTCCATCGGATCGCCAATTCGCAGTGCTTGCATCTGAGTAGCAAACTTGCGCTCAAACTCTCGATAGATCTCGCTTGCCACAATAAAACGCTTGGCCGCGATGCACGATTGGCCGTTGTTGATGGTGCGTGCTTTGACCGCGGTTGTCACCGCATCATCGAGATTTGCGGAAGGCATGACGATAAAGGGATCGCTGCCGCCGAGTTCCAAGACCGTCTTCTTAATCTGCTTTCCGGCGATCGATGCGACGCTGCTGCCGGCAGGCTCGCTGCCAGTTAACGTAACGGCTACTACGCGTGAATCGTTCAGGATCTGCTCGACGGCGTCTGAGCCAATCAATAGCGTTTGAAATGCGCCGCTTGGAAATCCCGCGCTCGTGAAGATCTCTTCGATCGCTAGTGCACACTGCGGCACATTCGACGCGTGTTTGAGCAGGCCAACGTTCCCGGCCATCAATGCTGGAGCCGCGAAGCGGAACACCTGCCAGAAGGGGAAGTTCCAGGGCATTACGGCGAGCACCGGACCAAGCGGCTGGAAATGTACGTAGCTTTTTTGCGCGTTCGTTTCCACACCGTGATCGGCGAGGTGACGTTCCGCATTCTCTGCGTAATAGCGGCACACCCAGGCGCACTTTTCAGCTTCGCTGATAGCAGCTTTTATGGGCTTACCCATCTCGGTCGTCATCAATTTGCCGAGTTCATGTTTCTCACTTTCCAAAATCTCCGCGGCGCGCTGCATCATTCGTGAGCGCTCGACGAACGATATGTAACGATACGTGCGGAATGTGTCTGCCGCGAGCTCGAGTTTTTCTTCGATCTGCGCGGCGGATAAAGCCGAGAAAGTTTTTAGAGTTTCACCTGTTGCTGGATTGATTGAAGCTATAGCCATGATGAGAATAATTATTCCCGCAAAGGCGGAAAGGCGCAAAGGCGCAAAGGTGAACCATGACTTTGAAATAGCCTTTCCTTGCCGCTTTGCGACTTTGCGCGAAAAAAGCGAAACTTGCCTGGATGCCTGAGAACCAAAAACTCGATCGTTTCGGCGTTGCCGCGGCCTTGCAGGAGATCGCCCAGTTGATGGAGTTGAAGGGCGGTCAGAATCGCTTCAAGGCGAAAGCGTACAACGCGGGCGCGCGAGCGATTCAAGGCGTGGCCGATCTCGACCGGCTCGTCAAAGAGGATCGCCTGACCGACTTGCCACG
>JBKPJS010000590.1:0-9285 GCA_046730815.1 Acidobacteriota bacterium | reverse complement strand
CGGTAATCGCCTGGCGACCAAACACATCAAAGTCGCGCAACGGTTGATGGACGAGGGAGCGATCAATCTCAAAGACAGAGACCTCGCGTACCTCACCGAGAACACACCGGAGTTTGAAGCTTACATGACCGATCTGCTCTGGGCGCAGGACTTCGCGCGACTCAATCGCGAAGAGATGATGGACCGGGTTATGAAGGAGCTTTCATATGCGTTCTATGGTGAAGACGGTCACGAGTGGGAAATCGAAATAGAACGCATCAACTGTCACCACAACTTTACGCAGCAGGAGCAACACTTCGGCAACACGGTTTGGATCACGCGTAAAGGCGCGATCCAGATGAGGAAGGATCAAAAAGGCATCATTCCCGGTTCCATGGGAACCAGGAGTTATGTGGTTTCCGGACTACAGAACCCGTTTTCTTTCAACTCCGCACCGCACGGCGCCGGGCGACGTTTTTCACGTGGCGAGGCAAAACGCAGGTTCACGCTGAGCGATCTGGAGAAAGCCATGGGCCATATATCGTTCAGGCATTCGAAGTCACTGATTGACGAAATACCGCAGGCTTATAAAGACATCGATGAGGTGATGGAGAATAGTAAAGAACTGGTTCACGTCGATCACGTGCTGCGGCAAGTCGTAAACGTCAAAGGCGACTAAGCGACAGAATCCACAGATTACACAGAATCTGCGTAATCTGTGGATGGATTAACCGGCGCGAACCGACAGCATGGAGATGGATCCACCATCGACGCCCTTGACGGGAAAGGTAATCTCGTCCTCCTTGCGTTTGGCGCCAATCACATAAAGCAGCGGCAGGTAATGATCGGCTGTGGGAATGGCCAGGAGCGCGTCGCGGCCAAGACTCTCGTAGTTAACCAAAGGTGCGAAGTCATCGTTGAGCATTAACTCTTTTGCCGTCGTTTCGAAACGCACCGCCCAATCGTACGGTTCCGGGCTGTGCTTGCCCCACGCGTAAGTATGAAGATTGTGGACCAGATTGCCACTGCCCACGATCAGTATTCCTTCATCACGCAACGGCGCTAACTGCTTTCCGAGTTCGAAATGAAAAGCCGGCGGCTGGGTTTCGTCGATGCTCAACTGCACGATCGGTACGTCAGCGTCGGGAAATACGTGCAGCAGCACTGACCATGTCCCGTGATCGAGTCCCCACGAGTTGTCGAGCTCGACCGGCAACGGCGCCAATATCTCCTGCACGCGGCGAGCGAGCTCAGGATCGCCGGGTGCAGGATATTGAACTTGATACAACTCGCGTGGAAAACCGCCGAAGTCATGGATCGTTCGGGGCGTGGACATCGCGGTAACGAGCGTGGCAGGCAAGTACCAGTGCGCGGAAACGCAGAGCACGGCACGTGGGCGCTCGAGGTTCTTTCCGATCGCGGCCCAGCCGTCGGTCCATTCATTGCGCCTGAGCGCGTTCTCGGGGTTACCGTGCCCGAAGAAAATTGCCGGCATTGTCGCCATATTCTCAGTGGGCCCAAGCCGCGGTCTTCATTGCCCAAACGCTGTCAGGATACTTTTGTTGGAACTGGCCCGGCAGCTCGCCCAACACCGTGTGATCATTCGTTGCTTTGTAGTGACTCACGCCTTTCCAGTAAAGAGCCTCAGGCGCCATTTTCGAATTCGGGTAGCGATCGAGCACTTCGCTGTACCGGCGTTCTGCGTCAGCCCAATCTTTGCTCATGAACGCAACCCGGGCAAGACCCATTTCCAACTCCGCACGGAATTCATCCTGCGGCAGATAGCCCTCGAGACGGTGTCTTTCAACTCCGTTCGAATCGAGGATGAGCACTGTCGGTGTCCAGAGTGCGTCGAAGCGATGGAAGTAAGCTGGACGTTCTTTGATATGCGCCTCGAGTGGAACGAAGTTTTCGTTGATGAATGCCGCGGTTTGATCGTCGTCGTATGACTCGGCTTCCAGCCGAGCACATGCGCCTCAGGCGGGGGCCGCGCTGAAATCAACGAGTAGAGGTTTCTTACTGTTCTTTGCTTCCGCGAGTGCCGCGTCAGCGTCTTTGATCCAATTTACTTTCATAGTTGTCCTCCTCACCGGTCGAATTGTAGCCACAAAGAAGCACAAAAAGCACAAAGGATAGCCGTAACCTGTTACGCAGGTCTGCGCTCGCTGTTACAATGCAGTAAAACAAAACCCGCCGGTGTATTGAACAGATGAATTACTACGAAGTGCTGGGCGTTAGCCGTGGCGCGACCGAAGATGAGATCAAAAAGGCCTATCGCAAACTGGCCCGCAAGTTTCACCCCGATTTGAATCCAGGCGACAAGACGGCCGAAGAAAAATTCAAGCAGTTGCAGTTGGCTTATGACGTGCTGTCCAATGCCGAGGATCGCAAACTGTACGATCAATACGGTGATAACTGGCGCGCTGTGAAGGCGGGCGCGGGCGTGCCGCCGCAGCAGGAAAGAGGACGTCAAACCAGCCGCGGAACTGGACCACGAAGCGGAGGCTTCGATGAGGGTGATTTTGATTTCGGCGCGTTTCGGAGCGGTACGTCAGGCTTTGACATCTTTGAAGAACTGTTTGGCGGACGGACGGGCGGAGCGCGAGTTTCCGAACGCGGCCGGGACGTCGAAGCCGAAGTAGAATTATCGATCGAGGAAGCACACCGGGGTGGACGTCACAGTCTGCAAATGCAAACGGCTGAAACTTGCCCGACGTGTGGTGGGACGGGAATAAAAGATAATCAGGCGTGTCCGACGTGCGGAGGAGCGGGTCAGGTGCTCAGACCCAGGACGATTGAAGTGAACATTCCCTCCGGTGTGCGCGATGGTTCAACCGTTCGACTTGCAGGACAGGGCGGCGCCGGAAGCAGTGGTGCAGGTGATCTCTACCTGCACATTCGATTACGTCCGCACGCTTTATTCAGCATTCATGGTGACGATCTGGAAGTTGAACTGCCTGTCGCACCCTGGGAAGCGGTTCTGGGAGCCAAGGTAACAGCACCGACAATTGATGGGAGGGTTGAGCTCACCATCCCGCCCGGTGCAAAGAACGGCCAGCGTTTACGTTCGCGCGGACAAGGTTTGAATAAGCGCAAGGGTGGTCGCGGCGACGAGTATGTAAGATTGAAGATCGAAGTGCCGAAAGAAGTGAGTGCAGAAGAGAAACGTCTGTATGAAGAGTTGAGTCACGTTTCGCGATTCAATCCGCGAAGTGCTTAGGATGGGCTCGGAAATGCTCGAAGAAGATGATTTTGATCTCGATGAGCCGCTGACGTTCGAAGTGGTGGCCGACATCGTCGGCGCGCGTCGATCATTAGTTGTGCGGCTGGCGCAACAAGGGTTGATCGACACAGTCGAGAGCGAAGGTGGAGAACAATTCCTGCCGCGCAGGACTGTGATACGGCTCCGCAGCATGCAGCGTCTGCGTCGTGACCTCGGTGTCAACTTTGCAGGCGCTGCTGTAATACTCGATCTGGTTAGTCGACTTAACGAGATGAACCGCGAGTTGGCAAGGCTGCATCAACTCGTGAAGTGAGCCACAAAGCACAAATGATCTTTGTGCGTTTGTGGAGCACTCTACCGAATCTCGATGCTTCCGCTCGACCGCAAGCCCATCAACCGCGCCGGCAACACGCCGAAATCTTCAACTTCCCACGTATTGTCGCCTTTAAGCCGTACCTTAGCCGCGGGGATCAGTGTCCCTTCTCCGTGACCGTTCCGATCCAGAAGGATTTCCGCGTAGCCAATCCGGTAGTCCTGCGACCTCGAGCCGTAACGCAGCTCGAAGAAACGAATATTGCGCTCATAGAGCACCGTGAGCTTTGTCCCGCCTTCGCTCCACTGGTCAGCAATGACGGCGTTTGCCGGAATGCCGACGCCCGTACCGAGAATTATTCTTCCTGAGTCCATTTTCGAGAGCGTCTTGAGCAAGTCGTCCTGCCCGCCTCGACTAAGCGCTTCGTTTAGCTCCCGCACCTGGTTGGGAGCGGTGTAGCGGTTGACGATTAACGAAAACGGGCCCGAGCGTCCCGCGAAACGCCCGGTTAGAGCAACGATGGTCCCGTTGATACGTTGAGACCCATCCATGTGACTCCGCGATGCCGCTGGAAAAAGCGCGGCGCAGCAAAGCACGAATAAAAAAACCATTATTTTCTTCATGTGTCCCTCCTTGTTAGAAACCATTCAGTTTCCCCCAGAATAGTCGCAATTTAGCGTCAAAGCCTTTTCTCTTCTTGCCCTTTGTTTTCCAATTGTGATTTTTTGTGAGATCCACTCGCTTTGCACGTAAAGTACCTCTTTACGAAAAGAGCTCTCGCGCCAAGGCGCAAAGCGCTACCGCGTTCTAACGACTTTCTTTGCGCCTTTGCATCGTTGCGCGAGAAAATGTTTCCCGCAGAGGCCCAAATGCGATTTGAGTACTTTCGTCTAAAGACGGTCCAACGATGAGCGCAGATGGACATCGTTACCAGCGCGAGAAAAACGCGATCTCGTCCGTGCGTAGACTCGCCAACCAGGCCTTCTCACGCGCGGCCGGTGCGCCGCTCGTCGCCGGCAATAGCGTCCGGCTACTCAAAGATGCAAAAGAGAATTACCCTGCGTGGCTCGACGCAATCGCCGCGGCCGAGCATTACATCCATTTCGAGAGCTACATCATTCATGAAGACAAAGCCGGCTGGATGTTTGCCGATGCCCTGACCGCGAAAGCGCGCGAAGGCGTGCGCGTGCGCCTCGTCTACGATTGGATGGGTGGCCTGGGTAAGACTTCACGCTCGTTTTGGGATCATCTGCGCGCAGGCGGTGTCGACGTGCGCTGCTACAACCCGCCACGATGGGATTCGCCGTTAGGCTGGGTGAGTCGCGATCATCGCAAGACGCTGACTGTCGATGGAAAGATCGGTTTCGTTACCGGCCTATGCGTAGGCCGAATGTGGACCGGTGTGCCCGAAGAGAATATCGAACCGTGGCGCGACACCGGAATCGAAGTGCTTGGACCAGCAGTAGCGAAGATCGAACGCGCATTCGCTAACGTCTGGGACATGATTGGTGACGATCTTCCAAAAGATGAAGTGGCTCAACGCGAATCAATCGAGCCGGCAGGTGACGTAACGCTTCGCGTTGTAGCCAGCGAGCCTGCCAGCGCAGGAATGCTGCGCGTCGATCAACTCGTCGCGACACTCGCGCGAGAAAAATTGTGGTTAACTGATGCCTACTACGCCGGCACGACCTCATACGTGCAAGCGCTGCGAGCAGCCGCTAAGGACGGCGTTGACGTGCGTTTGCTAGTACCAAGCGCTTCGGATATTCCTGTTCTGAAACCGTTGTCGAGAGCAGGGTACCGGCCTTTACTCGAAGCCGGCGTACGCGTGTTCGAGTGGAATGGAACGATGCTCCATGCGAAGACGGCAGTTGCTGACTGCAATTGGGCGCGAGTCGGTTCTACAAATCTCAATATCGCGAGTTGGTTCGGCAACCTCGAGCTCGACGTCGTCATTGAAAACGTGCCGTTTGCGACTGAGATGGAGGAAACCTATCTTCGCGATCTGGAGAACTCGACTGAAGTTGTTTTAGACGAACACCGCAAACTGCGAGCACCGAACAGACCAGTTGATTCGCGCCCGGTGATGACGAGTGGTGGAGGAAGTGGTGGGCGCGCCGCAGCGGGCGCCATCCGTATCGGCAACGCGGTTGGAGCAGCATTCACGAACCGCCGTGTGCTTGAACCTGTCGAGGCCCGCCTCATGCTGGTGGCAGGCTTGCTGCTGTTGGGCCTCGCCGTGTTGATGTGGTTCTTTCCTCGCGCGCTGACGTATCCGCTTATCGTCATACTCCTCTGGATCTCACTTGCACTTCTTTATCGAGCGTACCGGTTGCAGATCAGAAAAGAGCAGAAATGAGACTGCCGCTATTGATCGATAGTAAAGTCCGCAACTATCGGCAGATGATCTGAGGCGGCAAGTGCGAGCCGGCTGCGGTGGACCGTAATCTTTTTGAGCGTTAGCAGCGAATCGTGATAGATGTGATCGAGATGCAGCATGGGAAACACTCCCGGATATGTACGCGCTCTTCCAAGACGCTGTTCAGGCTCGGCGCTGTTCAGGTGAAAGCTTAGAAGATGAGTTGTAAGACCTCGGGTCCACTCGTTGAAATCGCCGAGCACGATTCGCGGCGCTGAAACGTTCGGTTCACCCGAGATCACTTCAAACAACCTGTGTGCCTGGTACCGGCGCTCGAAGAAGCCTGTGCCAAGGTGCACGTTGAAGATCTCCAGCACAGTTTGCGATGAGTTCTCAATCCTGACCTGGAGACAGCCACGTGGTTCATACAGGCGCTTCGTGAGATCGTGATTTCGATCGGCGACGATTGGCAATCTGCTGAGCACTGCGTTGCCGTACGCCCCACCGCGCAGTCTGCGATTCTCGCCGATGCGGAAATCCATGCCCAGCTCATCAGCGATCGCGTGCACCTGGTTGTGCTCGCGCGCCGCTTCATCCATACCGACGACTTCCTGCAAGGCGACGATGTCCGCATCGATTTGTTTCAAGACCTCGGCAATACGCTTCGGTCGCACACGCCGATCGAGTCCACGACACTTATGAATGTTGTAGGTTGTAACGCGAAACGAGAACACGCTTAATTATTGCCACAAAGAAGCACAAAAAGCACAAGCGTTGAAGCGAAACCTGTTTGGCTCAGGTTTTAACCGCTTGACGAAGCAACCCACCGCAGACCTTCGCGGGCGATATCGGTGGGAATTTCGTGATTGCCGTCAAACTCACGAAATGTCACGTCGTAGCCGCGGGATTTCAGGCCGGCGGCGATGCGGCGGCCGCAACGATCGATCGGAAGGATGTGGTCCCGTGTACCGTGTGAGATGAAGATGCGTGGCGTTCCGTGAGGAGTAGCGTCAATTACAAACCCTGGTGAGAATGCGACCAGGCTGTTGAAGAGATCGCCATTGATTAGTCCCAGCGAGAGTGCGTAAGTAGCACCATCGGAGAATCCACCGAGCGCAACGCGTGCAGGGTCGATCGCAACAGTTTCGAATGTGCGTTCAAGCGCACGATTCAAGAACTCGACATCCACTCCGAAACTGCCGCCAATCGCATCCCACGTCGTGTCGCGAGAGTTTGGTGCAAGCACCGCAACTCCAGCTTCTTCGTGCGTAGAACCGAGATACCAGAACATGTCTTCCGCGCTTTGAGTCGCGCCGTGCAACATAACCAGCAGAGGAAGAGAAGACTGGCTCGCAGCCTTGGGTAACTGAAGAATCGCGTCGCGCTCGCGATTCAAGCCAAGCATTACCTGTCCACTTACAGACGTCCTGACACTAGCACTCGGCCGCGCGGCGAGTCTTCCATCATTCGATCCGACAGCGCGCCGGCAACCACTTCCAAACGCGAGGGACCCCAAGGTACTCGCGGCAATCGCGCAGAAATCGCGTCTGGTAAAGCGACTCATAAGACTGCGGGCTTTGCCTCAAATATTTCAGCCACAAAGAAGCACAAAAAGTACAAAATAGCTTCCGCTGATTTTATGCCTTTTGTGCTTCTTTGTGGCAGTTGTCGAAGGGCGGCCTCGAAATTCGAAGACCGCCCCCTCGCAGTTTAACGCACGTGCAGGTCGACTACTTGCCTTTGACCAGCACATTGCCACCACCGAGCGGTAGCAGCGCTGTGTTTGTTCCGACCCGCCGCCAGATCACCCCGTTACTATCAAGGATGGTGATCGCGTAGGCGTCGCTCTGACGCGGCACTAACAAGTCGCCGTCACGCGCGTCTACGGTGAAACTAAAGTTGCCCAGCGATTGCACGATCAAGCCGGTGCTCGGATCGATCTTCTGAACAACGCACTTGCCCTTGAACGAGGAACGATTCAACGTAGTCGTACCCGGCTCAGTTGAGAAGTTCAGGAATCCACCCTGCCAACTGTTGCTCTTCACGACATACGTAAAGCCGTCAGTGCCGCGGAAGACATAGATAGAGTTACCCTTCGGAGAACCCTTATCGTTACGAACGGTGAACCCGAAATTTCCTCTACCGGTTGCACTGCCCGCATCAGGCACCCAACCACCTCCGGTTGTTTGCTGATCGTTGGAGCCGATAGCCACGTTGATTGTGCCAACGCCCACCGGGTTTGCTGTCCAGAACCCGTTAGTCGCGTCGATCTTCACCACCACGACATAGGTATCCGCCGCAACTCCGGGAAGGAACGTGAGCGCATCGCCGTTGCTATCAACCGGCACGTTTGAAACCGTAATGTCGGGTGTGTTGCTCAGGTTATTAGACTTGAACAACTCAAACGTCACTCGGGCAAGAGTCGTATCTCCTGGCGCACCATCTGCATCCTGCGCAAGGTGTGCTCCGAGGCGCACCGTTGCAGTGGTGATGGTTGGACCAGCAGTTATTACGCTCATATCGCCAGTGAAGGACGTTTCAGCCGTTTCCTTATTGACGGTAATCGTGACTGTTGCATTCGTCGTGGCGTTGTGCGGATCGACTACCTGAAGGTTGATCGGATAGACCCCCGCCACCACCAGCGGATTGCCCGAGATGGTCAACGATCCAACACCGGTCGGTGTAACAGTCAGTCCCGCCGGTATGGACGAGAGAACTGATAACGTCAGATCGGCAGTTGCGTCGTCCACATCCGAAACGGAAACCGTTACGGTCGTGATCGGGTCGCTGTACTGCACTGTTTGCGACAACAGGTTGATAGTGAACACCGGCGCGTCGTTCACGGCATTGACAGTCACGTTAACAGTGGCTGTCGACTGGCCGCCGTGTCCATCGTCGATGGTGTAGGTGAATGAGTCGCTGCCGAAAAAGTTTAGCGCGGGTGCGTAGTGCACTGTCTTGTTCGGATTGATCGAAACCGTTCCGTTTGCACCCTGCGTAACTGAAACGACGCTTAACGTGTCGCCGTCCGGCTCGACGTCATTAGCAAGCACGTTGACGTCGACTGGAGTGTCTTCATCTGTGGTTGCCGAGTCGTTGTTCGCCGTTGGCGCAGCGTCTTGAGTAATTGTCACGTTGCGACCAGCAACGGTAAGTGTGCCGACACGCGCCGCACCGGAGGTGTTCGGAGCGACCGTGAAATTCACAGTTCCGTTTCCGTTGCCACTCGCTCCGGAATTGATGGTGATGAAAGAGCTGTTACTGACGGCATTCCAATCGCACGCAGCAGTTGCCGACAAATTCTTCGTCACTGTTACGCTGCCGGTGTTGCCCGGTGAGAAGAACGCCTGAGTCGTTGGAGAGACCGTGGCGCACGATGCAGGAATCGTGACCTTGAAAGCGCCGCGACCA
>JBKPJS010000589.1:0-2230 GCA_046730815.1 Acidobacteriota bacterium | reverse complement strand
CGTCAGCGCAGGCTCGCTTGACCCTTTTTATT
Source organism: Acidobacteriota bacterium (assembly GCA_046730815.1). Classification (GTDB taxonomy): domain Bacteria; phylum Acidobacteriota; class Blastocatellia; order Pyrinomonadales; family Pyrinomonadaceae; genus PSRF01. The sequence continues at coordinate 2,198 of JBKPJS010000589.1, read as the reverse complement.
TCAAACGACACCGGACCGGCGCACATTGCCGCAGCCGTTGGCACTCCCGTTATCGTACTTCTCGACCGTCCTGACCCGCACAGTTACACCCCCGTGGGAGCCTGTACTCGGTTAATTTACAGCCCTTCGATAGCCAAAATTTCCGTCACCGAGGCTTACCAGAACGCCCATGAACTGCTTGCAGCCAGCCGAACCGACCAGCTCATTAGCCGAAGATAGAACCGCGGATGAGGCAGATCAAACCCATTCCATCTGCGTCATCCGCGTTAATGTGCGGCTAAATATCTTCTAGACAAACATGGTTTAACTCCGTTAGTATTACTAGCGGCCTCACGACTAATCTTTCCAAGTTGGCCTGCCTCAGCAAATTATGGAGAAAACAATGTCGAGAATGTCTAATGGATTTTGCCTTATCACGCTTAGCCTGCTGGTTTTGAACGCTCCCGCAAACGCTCAATCCAGCCTGACCGCTAAAGCCGCAAATGCCCCAGCTACAGGCCCCGCCGTGGAAAGCGACCGGTCAAGGGATGGTTTGATAGGTCCCGTGCGTCGCGTACGGACCGAAGTTGCCAAACTGATGACCGCGGACGGTCGTTCGGCTGAGAGCAAACCCGTGGTGGTTGAGATCGTTGCTTACGACATCAAGGGCAACAAGATTGAAAACCAGTATTTCCCCATCGCCGGAGCAACGCTAACCGGCAAGGAAGTTTATAAGTACGACGAAAAGGGAAACATCAGCGAGATGACCATGCTCAACGTCGACGGCTCGTTGTTGAGCAAGGAAACTTACAAATACGAATTCGACTTCCTGGGCAACTGGAACAAGATGACGACCTCCGTAGCCGTCGTCGATTCGCGCGGCATTACTTTTGAGCCGACTGAAGTGACTTATCGCTCGATCATGTATTACCTCGACGAGAACATGGTCAAGATGGTCCAACCGGGCGCGGCTACAACGCCACAGCCCGTCGCCCCTATCGCGGCAAACACTGCCAGCAAACCGGCAAATGATCCGAAGCCGAACAAGCACGACAACAGAAAGACGACTGTTGCTCCGGATCTACCTTCGGCCTCAGCTTCCGCAACTAAGATGGCATCCGGTCCAGTTGATCTCAAAATCAATGCGGTCAGCGTTAACTCTGGGGTTCCAGTCGTAGATCTTGAAATGGAACCACCGCCGACCCCGGGACCAAGGCCGATTCTAAAGCCTGTCTCCGGGGGTGTTCTTAACGGCACTGCCATGTACCTGCCGCCGCCCGTTTATCCTGAAGCTGCGAAACGAATGAGGACTTCGGGTTTGGTCACGGTTGACGTGGTCCTTGACGAAACGGGCAAAGTGGTTGCAGCCAATGCGTCGAGTGGTCCAGCCATTCTGCGTGACGCAGCGGTCCAGGCAGCGCTCAAAGCGAAGTTTTCCCCCACCAAGCTTTCCGGTCAACCGGTAAAGGTTTCCGGCGTCATTAACTACAAGTTTTCGCTGGTTCCCTAATCCACCTTCGATGGCGCGCCGGTTGTCCCGGCGCGTCATTCTCTCCTTCTTTCCCAACAAGCATGTTCTCGTAGAAGGGATAAGTTCTCATGGCATTAACTGGACACCTCAGCGATCTTTCACTTTCCGAGCTGATAGAGTTTTTCTGCAATCAACGAAAGAGCGGCAGGCTTAAAGTCCTGTACCCGAAAGGTGCAGGATATTTTTACTTACAGGCAGGCTCGGTTGTTGACGCGCGTATTGGCGTCCTCCATGGCATCGACGCGGTTTACTATGCTTTGACGCTTCCGAATGCACAGTTTGAATTTAGCGCGGACGTAGAGGCGGGTAGTCGCACCATCAATCAACCGTGGACACAGGTTGTGCTCGAGGGATTGCGCCGGTTGGATGAGAACATCGCACCGAGTGTCGCATTTCCTCCCGACTACGTTTCTGAACCGGACGAACTGGAAAGTGCTCCAGTTGAGACGAGTTCGACAATATCAGAGGTTGAGAAATCATTTGCGCCCGCTTTCTTTTCTTTTGTTGGAAAGGAATCGAATCGTCGCAAGCCGCTCTTCATTGGAGCGATTGCGGTGGCAGTGGTGGCGAGTGTGGCAGTAATTGGAGTACCGGCAGGTTGGTACAGCAGCAAGAAAGCAGTCGTGACAGCAACGGAGAACGTGAGCCAGGTTCCAGCTCCGGTAAGTAATCCAAGCGAGAGCCCCAC
>JBKPJS010000588.1:0-1719 GCA_046730815.1 Acidobacteriota bacterium | reverse complement strand
TTACTAACACAGTCTCGTGGGCTCGGAGATGTGTATAAGAGACAGAGCCTCTACCCGGATCTCTACAGCGACCTGCATCACGTCGTGCGGATCAACTACTATCCGCCGCGCGGTGACAACAAGGAAGGCTGGGACAACATTGATATCTTTGGCTGGCTTGGCTACCCAATGCAGATCAAAATCGACTTCCTCTGCCGTGACTCGATACTGGCGGCGCCGATAGTTCTCGATTTGGCTCTGTTTCTCGATTTAGCTCAGCGAGCCGGGATGAAAGGCGTGCAAGAGTGGCTTTCGTTCTACTTCAAGTCTCCGCAAACCGCGCCAGGGTTGTATCCCGAGCACGACATTTTTATTCAGCTTATGAAACTGAAAAACACGCTTCGACATTTGCGTGGAGAGGATTTGATTACCCACCTCGGGCTCGAGTATTACGACTAAGAGTGGCCGCAGATTTACATGGATGCATACAGATCAATTCTGATCTGCTCCTATCCGTGCATCTGTGGCTGAAAACGTGCAATTAATTGTCAGTTAGTCCTTGACAGGAAATGTCACGCACAGTTTCGCTCCTCCCTTTATTCCCTCTCGATCTTGTTTTACACGATATTTTGTGGTGACATTTTTGGTGGAGTTGTATATATAGCATCCGGTTGCCTTCCCTTTCAGGCGCTGAAAGTGGAGTTGGCGAACCTTAGCGTCTTCCCCCCGCATCAATTTGATGTGCGGATCGTTCCTTGCTAGTGAGGCATTGGGCCAGAAGGTCTTGAGGCCTAAGGAGCGAGCCGATGTTAGCTGAGTACGACGTGACAACAGACATGAACAACACAGGTACAGTTTTCCTCGATCCCGATCAGAAGAGCCCGCGTGCTCAGGATTTTGAGGAGCGGCTGACTTCGCGAATCGTGGGTCAGGAACGCGCCGTCAGACGCATGAGCGGTCTGTATCAAATCTTTTTGGCGGGCATGAATCCCCCCAACCGGCCGATCGGCACGATGCTGTTTTTGGGACCGACAGGTTCCGGTAAGACTCGCGTGATCGAAGCGGCCGCCGAGGTGCTGTATGGCGATCCAAACGCTGTCGTTAAAATCGACTGCGCGGAGTTTCAGCACTCGCATGAGATCGCCAAACTCATTGGCTCACCTCCGGGATACCTGGGTCATCGCGAAACTTCGCCGATGCTGACTCAGGAAAATCTCGACCGGATGCACACGGACGATATGAAAGTGTCCCTCGTGCTGTTCGACGAGATCGAAAAGGCTTCCGACAGCTTATGGCAATTGCTGCTCGGTATTCTCGATAAAGCTACGTTGACGTTGGGCGACAATCGTCGTGTCGACTTTTCCAAGGCGATGGTCATCATGACCTCGAACCTCGGGGCCCGCGAGATGTCGGAGTTGATATCCGGCGGCATCGGGTTCGCACCCGGCAAAGGTTCCAAGACTCCAAACGATACCGACGTCGATCAGAAGATTTACCGCACGGCGGTTGAAGCTGCGCGACGCAAGTTCTCGCCTGAGTTCATGAACCGCATTGACAAGGTCGTGGTCTTCCGTTCGTTGAAGGAACATCATCTCCGTCAGATCCTCGATCTCGAGTTGCAGGCTGTTCAGGATCGGATTATGCAGTCAGCCGGAACCAAGTTTGTGTTTCAATGTTCCGAGACGGCGAAAGACATGCTGATGAAGGAAGGGCTGGATTATAAGTACGGCGCTCGTCACT
>JBKPJS010000587.1:0-2122 GCA_046730815.1 Acidobacteriota bacterium | reverse complement strand
TCGTGTTACTCCTGTCATGTATGTGAGCATGGCTTGACTGATGGATTACCGAAAGCGATTGGACCAGGCAACAAGCAGCTTCCGCGCAGCAGCCCAACGATTTGGAACATCGGCTATCACAAAGAATTTTACTGGGACGGTCGGAGTGGCTCGCTCGAGAAGCAAGCGCTCGCGGCCTGGACCGGTGCGAACATGGGCGCAAAGGCCGACGAGATCGTAGCGAAGCTAAACGCGCTGCAAGGATATAAAGTGCAGTTTCAAAAAGTCTTTCACAGCGACGCGACACCGGACAACGTTGTGAAAGCGATTGCCGCCTACGAGCGAACGATCATCAGCGGAAACACAGCGTGGGATCGTTGGAAGGCCGGCGACAACAAGGCGATCAGCCAGAGTGCGTACCGTGGCTGGAATATCTTCCAGGCAATCAAGTGCAACAACTGCCACGACGGAGTTCTATTCACCGATCAGCAGTATCACAATATCGGCATCGGGATGGACCAGAAGGAGCCAGATCCAGGTCGCGGTAAGGTGACGAATAAACCGGAAGACACTGGCGCATTCAAGACGCCGACGTTGAGAGACGTTGCGAAGTCAGCGCCCTACTTCCACGACGGAAGCGCGAAGACGCTCGAGGAGGCGGTCGATATTATGCTGGCTGGCGGCAAGCCGAATAAGTATCTCGACAAGAAGAACCTCGAAGCGCACAAGATTCTTCCGGAGCAGCGCGAAGACGTGTTGAACTTCCTCAGATCGTTGACGGTGGATTGCACGCTGAGCAAGCCGCCATTGCCGCAGAAATAATGCAATCCACAGATTACGCAGATTTCTGTGCAATCTGTGGATAACTCTTCAAGCGATTCTCAACCGTGTTCCAGGCGATGTTCGAGAAGAACGCTTCGATGTACTTCGGCCGTTCTGCGGGTTTGTAGTCGAGCAGAAACGCGTGTTCCCAAACGTCCATCACCAGAATCGGTACGAACCCCGCAACGTTCCCGGTTTCGTGCAAAGTAATCCAGTGATTTGAGAGTCTGCCATTCGTTGGGTTCTGGTAGCAGATGGCCCAACCAACACCGCGCATTTTGCCGATGCCGACAAAGTCAGCCTTCCAGATCTCATAACTACCGAATGACGTTTCCGCGGCTTTCGCAAACTGCGAAGCCTTAGCGGGATCACCTGTGCCGGCGCCGCTCATCAGATTTTCGAAATAATACTCGTGCAGGACCATGCCGTTATACTCGAACCCAAGACGGCGAGTGAGTTCCGAATAAGCAGGCATTTCTTCCTGATCGACGTTACCGTCTTTAATGACTTCGGTGATTCTCTCGGTCAGCTTGTTGGTCTCTTTTACATAGCCTTCATATAGTTTGAAGTGCATTTCGAGAGTTTGGTCCGAGATACCTTTAAGGCCACTGAGGTTAAACTGGCGTGCTTGATAAGAGCCGGTTGTACTCATACAAAACCTCCTATTCAATTGTGTAGATGATGGAGAATATGACGCGGGAGTGTGGCGAATCCGTTGTAAGGCTGGTGATTTAGTGTGGCGGTCCACAGATTACACAGATGAGTTCTGTGTAATCTGTGGATAGGTGTTTTCACTTACCGAGGATTACCCAATCACCGTGCGACGTGCCCATGAAGAACAACATCGGTAGTGATAGCCAGGTATTTGTTCTGGAAGCGATGAATGCCTGGCGCGCTAGCTCAGGTGGCGCTGCCGGACCAGTGCCCGCAGTCGCGGCCAGTATGCGTTTGTTGTTGGGCCAAATAATTCCCCAAACATTCAATAGCATCACGATACCGTAAGCGCCACCAATACCGATGGAATACGATTTGTTACTGGCGAAGCTCTGGCCTCCGACTGTCAATACTGACGTAAAGTACCTGATCAGTCCCCACGTAAAAAGCGCCACCAACAGGAACATGACGATCGCAAACACGCGACCATCTTTCGTCAACGCAGGAACTTTCTTAATGATGAGAAACTCGATTATGAAAAGAAGTATCGGGTATCCCAACCAGGCAAAGAATACATACCAGATGCTAATGTCGGCGCACCCGATAGCATTGGCGTTGTTTACATCAGGAGTGAGGATGTACATCGCGTAGTAAGTCAGGCCAACCA
>JBKPJS010000586.1:0-1377 GCA_046730815.1 Acidobacteriota bacterium | reverse complement strand
GTGGTACACCGTCCGCACCCGCGGCTTTTGGGGCGCCATCATAGTCACGATAGCGATCCTGCATTTTGCTGCGCCGTTTTTATTCCTGCTCTCGCGTGAGCTGAAACGCAGTCCGGGGAGACTGGTGCTCGTTGCCGGGCTCATACTGGTAATGCGGATGATAGACCTCATCTGGATGTTGGAGCCGGCTTTCAAGGATCACAAGTGGATTTGGATGGACGTGATAGCGTTGCTCGGATTTGGAGGTTTGTGGCTGACACTGTTCACGTGGCAATTGGGCAAGCGGCCGTTGATTCCAATTAACGATCAGCAGTTTGAATCGACAGTTGAGCAAATGCACGCAGGACATTGAGCAAGATGGCACAGAAACACAAAGGCAACGGACATAAGACGGAGACGCCGGACGTCTCGCACATTCGCAACGTCGAGGTTACTCATGAACGGAGTGACGTCAGTGTGCGTGGCGTGCTGACGTTTGTCGTTGCGCTCACGTTCGCGGCGATCGCGATCCACATCGGAGTGTGGCTGTTGTTTCGTTACTTCGATAGGCAGGAAGCGAGAGCGCCGGGGCCTGGTCCAATGGCCCTCAGCCAAGAGGAACGCTTGCCGCCGGAGCCGCGCCTCCAGGCAGCGCCGGGATTTGAAGTAACGCTGGAAGATGGACAGAAGGTCCCTCTCGGAAAAGCCGCTCCGCAAACTGAGTATCGAATTTTGCGACAGCAATGGGAAGAAAACCTTAAGACGGGATTGAAAGACTCGTCGGGCAATACGGTCGGCATTCCTATCGACGCAGCGATCGATAAGGTCGTATCAGGCGCAGGGTTGCCGTCGAGAATAAAGGAAGGAGCGCCGGGGAAATTACAGGACTACGCGATCAGCATGCCGACCGCGGCCAGCTCCGGCAGAGAGGTAGAAAAGAGGTTGCAATGAGGTCCACAGATTACGGAGATTACACTGATAAAGGCCGATGCGTTTTTATTCGTCTGTGCAATCTGTGGATGGTTTGTCTTCTGGTTGTAGTATCGTGCTTTGCGCAGAGACCACCGGGGCCGAGTTCGCCGCTCTACGGCGCGCGACCGGAAACTGGAAATCCTTCCACGGGCTTGCCAACTGCGTTGCGCGACGTTCGGATCGAACAAAAACTCGATCAGCAGTTGCCGCTCGATCTCGTTTTCCGCGATGAAGCCGGGCAGCAAGTAAAACTCGGTCAGTACTTCGGCAAGAAACCCGTCGTGCTCGCGCTCGTCTACTACGATTGCCCCATGCTTTGCACCCAGGTGCTCAATGGCATGCTGACGTCGTTTCGGGTCCTGCCTTTTCAAATCGGAAATGAGTTTGACGTGGTCACCGTCAGTTTCGATCCGCGCGAAACAAGCG
>JBKPJS010000585.1:0-4243 GCA_046730815.1 Acidobacteriota bacterium | reverse complement strand
ATGCTTTCCACATGCTGAGCGACTTTCTCAGCGCCGACGAGCACTACCTTGCCAGCAGTCAGGCCTATGGCGACCTCGGATTAGGGCCTGAATAACGCGCTCGATCTCTTCCTCGAACGTCCGGAACTTGGATTTGTGTGGATGGCTTTCGACGAGAGGGGCGTGGCGGGGATCTGCGTGGTCTGTTACGCGATCTCGACTTCAATGGGTTCAGTGGTGGCGAAGCTCGACGATGTTTCCGTGAAACCTGACCGGCGCGGTAAAGGCATCGGTTCGGAGCTGCTGCGACAACTGAAGGAGCAGTTGCGCAAAGAGGCGGTCACGCGCATCGACGTCGCCGTACACCTCCAGAACCCGGAAGCACGAAGCTTCTACGAAAAGGCTGGCTTCGTCGCCTTGAATGAGGAACGCCTCTCGTGTCTCATCTAGTTTTTAACTTATCTGAGATTCGAGATCTCCTCGAAGTACTTCGCGAACGCCACCATCCCACCCGACGCTTGCTGCCAATCGAAATTCTCATTCGGCGCGTGATAACCATGCTCCGGGAGAGACAAACCAAGAAAGAGCACCGGACACTTCAAAACCTTCTCGATACTCGTCATCGCTCCAATCGTGCCGCCGTCGCGAACGAAGACCGCCTCACGTCCAAAAGCAAACTTGATAGCACGCTTCAAAGCCTGAGGTAGTTCGCCTTCGAGCACTGTGCGAAACGCCGGCGCCGCCGATTCGAATTGAATGTTAACGTCGGGATTTCTCTCTTTGACTGCGGCCGTGATCAGTTTTTTGATCTTCACAGGGTCCTGCACCGGCACTAACCTGCACGAAGCCTTCAACTCTGCACGCGGTGGCACTATCGATTTCAGCCCTGGGCCCTGATACCCGCCCACGATGCCGTGAACTTCGAGCGTCGGCATTCCCCAAATGCGCCTCATCACTTCCAGCGGATCTTCCGAACGCATCTTCTTCAAATGGTGCGCTTTCTTGAACGCCCTGGTCGTGAAGCCGCAATTTGCCCAGTCTTGCAGCTCCTTCTTCGAAGGCGGAATGACGTCGTCGTAAAAGCCTTTAATTTTGATCTTGCCGGTGCGTACGTCGTAGAGGTCGCAAACAAGCTGCATCAACTCCGCGATCGGATTTCGCGAGGCGCCGCCGGTTTCGCCGGAGTGCGTATCGACAGTTCCCGTTTCGAGCGTGAGAATGAAACCGAGGAGTCCGCGCAGTCCTGCGGAGCTAGCGGGCCGGTTTCGTGAAACCCAAACCGTGTCTGAAACTACTACCGAATCGGTCCCCAGATCCGGCGCGGCCTTGGAAATGATCTGCTCGAAATTTGGAGAGCCAATCTCTTCTTCAAACTCCCAAAGGAAACGTATGTTGACCGGAACGTTCGCTTCGATGGCGGCGCGAGCGCCAAACAATGCGCTAAGCGCCGGGCCCTTGTCGTCGGTCGTGCCGCGGCCGTAGTAAGTGTCACCCTTTTTCGTGAAGGTGAACGGCTCGGTGTCCCAGGGCTCAGTTTGTTTCGAAGCCGGTTGAACGTCGATGTGGTTGTAGACGGTGACAGTCGGAAGGTTGTTGTCATTGCCAAACATGGCATGGACAACCGGATTTCCCTTGTCGGCGCGGTAAACCTGCGTGCTGGCGCCGAATCCTTCGAGGGTTTGCACCGTCAGTTCGACGCCCTTTTTAATGTCGTCCAGATGGTTTGGGTCGACGGAGACCGTGGGAGTTTCGACAAAACGCCGCAGCAGTGTTTCAAACTCGTCCCGGTGCGAGTTGGCAAAAGACAAAAGGGTATCCCGTTTTAGTGTGGTCGGCATTCAAAATCCTCCGTCGCGCATAATAAATGATTTTAGCCGCAGATGAACGCAGACAAGCATAGATCAGAACAGGAAAGCATTTCTGATTTGCGTTCATCCGCGTTCATCTGCGGCTAAAACTAGTACGCCGAGGCGGGCGACCAAAAGCAGAATCGCCGCATCTACATGCCTACGACGATTTTGTAGAAAACTTTGGTCGACGCCCTGCGTACATTCAAAAGCTCCGCCGCTTCGTGTTATTCTGGGCGTCCCCGTGTTTCCTGCCGAAACCCGGCGCCCTGAGGGTCAGTAACCAGCGACATAGATTTTAGGAGGGTTGCGTGAGAAAAAGGTCTTTTGCCCCGGGAATTTTATTCCTCGTTTTTGCCCTGGCACTCCCCGCATTGATTATCGCCCAGCAAACCCGCTCCGCCCGCCGGGCAGCAACTCCCGACCGCTCAACGACCGGACTGAGCTCAAGCGGCAAGGCGAGTCCCTCGGCGCCAGTGATTAAGAGCGACCTTGCCGAAGCCCTTTCAGTCATCCAGTCGAACCACATCGATGGCCGGAAACTCGACTACAACGCAATTTTCAAGTCGTCAATCAGCGGGATGTTGAGCGTCCTGGATCCCCATTCGACCTACTTTGATCCAATTGAATATGCCTCCTTCCGCACTGAGCAGCGTTCTGAATACTTCGGCATCGGGGCGACTATCGAAGACCTTCGCGAAGGTTCCGACGTTAATACTTTCATTCGCGCTACTTTCCCGGATTCTCCGGCCGCCCACGCGGGTTTGCGATTTGGCGACCGCATTACCGCGGTTGACGGAAACTCGATGAAGGGCAAGACCTATCCCGAAGTGCGCAAGTTTTTGCTCGGGCCGCGCGGTACGACGGTCAAGGTAACCGTCGAGCACCCGGCCACGAAGCAGTCTGAAACAGTGAATATCATTCGGGACGCTGTCTCGCTGCCTTCGATCGCACAGGCTTATATGCTCCGTCCGGGCGTTGGTTACGTAGCCATGACTGGCGGCTTTAATCTGACCACTTTCGACGAATTCGAAGAAGCGCTCAAGGATCTGCACAGCAAAGGTATGAACATGCTGGTGCTGGATCTCAGAGGAAATCGCGGCGGGCTACTTATTCAGGCCGTGCGTGTAGCGAGTACATTTTTGCAGCGCGGCCAAATGATCGTTTCGCAAAAGGGTCGTTTTCGCGACAGTTCGCAGTTTTACCCGTCACAGAACGACAATCCTGACAACGTGGCCGTGGTCGTGCTGGTCAACGGAGATACAGCGTCAGCCGCGGAGATCGTTGCCGGCGCGCTTCAGGATCACGATCGCGCGCTCATCGTCGGTGAAACTACCTTCGGCAAAGGTCTGGTTCAGTTTCCATTCCAGTTGGATTACGACTCGGCTTTGTTGCTGACGATTGCCAAGTACTTCACGCCTTCGGGTCGATTGATTCAGCGTGATTATTCGAACGGCGGCTTTTACAGCTACTACTTTCCAGGTGGTATCGCAGGCGACAAGAATAGCCAAACGACTCCGCAAAACGGGCCTGAGAGCCACACGGATACTGGACGCGCTGTCTACGGCGGCGGCGGAATTTCTCCGGATGAAACAGTCAAGCCGGGCACCATCAGTGCAGCCGAACGCCACCTGCGCGATATCCTGTTCGCGTTCTCATTAGAGCTGACCACGGGCAGAGTCCAGGGATTCGACTCATACAAAGTTCAACGCGCGATCGACTTTGATCACGATCTCGCGAGCGAGGACTACCCCGTAACCGACGCTCTGTTCAAAGAGCTGAAAAAGTTTGCGGCGAGCAAGCCAGTTTTCAAAGTCACCACGGATCAACTCGACAAATCCCGCACCTTCGCCGAAAGACAGTTGCGCTTCAACGTGCTGTCGGCGGCCTACGGTTACCGGACCGCGACGCAGGTCTTCAACGACGCCGATCCGCAAATCACGCGCGCTGTAGACGCGATGCCTCGCGCCCGTGACCTCGCGCTCGCGGCCAGCAGGGCACGCGCCCGCGGATAATACAGACCATCCACAGATTACACAGAATCGGTGTAATCTGTGGATGGCTTCATGCAAACCCTCGTAATTATCAACCTCGCTGCTGCCAAAGCGCGGCGCGAGTGGCCCACCATTCAAAAACAGCTCGACGCTGCCGGCGTTGAGTACCAGGCATACGAAACAAAATCACCAGGCGACGCCACAGTCCAAACTCGTGCTGCCTTAAAGTCTGGTATTGAAACCATCATCGTCGTGGGCGGCGACGGCACACTCAGCGAAGCAGCGGAAGGTTTTTTCCAAATGAACGACGATCCGGATGTTCCCCCAGCGATCAACCCTTCGGCAACACTCGGGATCCTTCCTGCCGGTACGGGCGATGACTTCGCACGTGGACAGCACGGCAGGCGCGCGCCCCTGCAAGAG
>JBKPJS010000584.1:0-8017 GCA_046730815.1 Acidobacteriota bacterium | reverse complement strand
AATCAATCTTTCGTATTTGCGACTTTGACTCCGTGCCTATTGATTGTTCCGAGTCAGCGCACATTAGCAGGGCGTCTTGACACTGAAAACCGACGATAGCGGTCACGCGCGTTTTCCTCGTTTCGGGCCGCGTGGGTTTGGGATCGGGTTTGCGAGGTTGCGGCCTATGCCGCGTATTATGCAGCATAGATCACCCATCCTTGTAATCGGTCAATCTGCTTTTTGAGGCAAACGCCGTTTCTAAGGCAAAGCCTGCGACGACATAATATGTATTATCAGACGCAGTGACTATATCGTAAACCGCCTCCCTGTGTTGTGGACGTTGCCTCGCTAAGTGGCGGATTGGGCGTGGAGGCGGAGGAGCTGGAGAAAGGCGGCAGCGGCCGGTGAAAAATTGGCGCCGCGACGGTGGGCGGCCCAGAGCGTTCGGTTGTGAGTGAGACCCCGGACAGGCACAGTCACCAAAACACCTCGCTCCAATTCCTCACGTACACACATGCGCGGGACGAATGCGAGTCCAACTCGTTTCTGCACGAAGCGCTTAATGGTTTCAATCGTCGCCAGTTCGAGTGAGATGTTTAGCGGCGTGTGTTGCCTGGCGAAGGCTTCGATCACCTTCATGCGTGATCCCGACTTAACGTTGTGAGCTATAAACGACTCTTTCCCCAGGTCCTTAATCTTCACCGAAGGACGTCCGGCAAGTGGATGCCTGGGCCCCATTATTAGAACAAGCTCATCTTTCAGCACCGGAAACGCTTCGATATCCCGATCCGCCGGCTCCGACGCCATCAACGCGAAATCAACACTACGTTCCAACACCTCACGCGGCAACCGGCTCGACACATGGCGATAGATCTCTACCTTCACGTCCGGATGCTGCTCGCGATATTTCAGAATGAGCTCCGGCAAAAGATAGAGCGACGTACTCTCATTGGCGCCGACACGAATACGTCCACGCTTCAGACTCTGCATCTCCGCAACCGCCTGACCCACCTGATCGCGCAAACCGAGGATCCGCTGCGCGTAGTCATAAACCACCTGACCTACTTCAGTCAGCACGGGAGTCTTCTGTGTTCTATCAAGGAGCGGTAACCCGATCTCTTCTTCCAGACGCCGGATCGCAATGCTTACGGCCGGCTGCGTGCGAAAGACCTTGTCCGCAGCTTTTGAGAAACTCTTTTCCTGTACCACTCTCGAGAAGTATTCCAGTTGGGCCATTTCCATGGCCTGAATTATTCCATACCTCGGCCTGAGTAGTCGATGAATCAGACTTATTATTATTCGGAATGAATAAAATTAATCACTGCGATCGAGATCAGACAGACGACCTTGCCTCCTCTCATAATTCAGGTCGGTTTTTAGAGTGCCCTGCTCGATAGAACGAACCACTTGCACGATTGTGGGCCAGTCGCGCGTCCATTCTATGTAATTGCACGCGTCATGAAATTGAGTAAGGTCCTGGCTGACAGCGTGAGACAGATCATCGACACTAAGATCCTGCTCAACAGGCAAGTCGGGATCGTCAACGATACCTAAATACTTCGGCTTGTGTTTGGATTTGTATTTGTCCTTTAAGTCCGGGCAACACCGTCGTGCCATACCCTTGGCCCATATAGATGCGAAGGTTTCGACTCCCTTATCCATTAAAGCCGCCCACTGCTGACGGACCTGAGTTATTCTTTTAAGTGCAGACTTCTCAAGTTCTGCTGTCAGCTCAAACCTTGCGTGTTCAGTAAACTTGCATTCTGCTAAAGCGTTTTGCAGCGCCGATGGCAGGTCTCCTGATTGCTTGGCGTTCAGCAGTTCACTCCGCAGCTTCCGATTTTCTGGCGTTAGTTCTTCAGGTCGAAACTTGAGTAACGGATTTGGTGTGATCCAGGCATCCAGTATAGTCCCGCGCAGGAGAGTCGGAAGGTATATATCGAAGATATACAACCGCAGGTCTTCCTGAATTTTCCGCCCCGCCTTTTGCACTATTACTTCGTCCATCTTGGAATAGGTCAGCAGGTCGCTGCGTTTGCCTTCACGCAGGTTGTCTTGCAAAGTCGGTTTCCGCAAATGTCCAAGCTCACGGTGTAAACAGTACTTAAGATGATCGTCAATCCAGCTAACATTCAAACTGAAATTACTGAACGGCGGCAGGTCGACTATTGCTCCGTCACTCAGATAGAGCATCGCTCCGGAGATCACTGAAGTGGTTGGATGAGCCCCTAGCTCACCTATTCCACCCAACTCTGAAACCACGAGATCATTCGCGCCAAACCCGAAAAACTGCCGTGCCAATGCAGGCCTGAAGGTCTTCGCCGCATAGCAGTCCCATTCGTCGGCCTCGATGTTTTTGTTTGCGTTCAGATCCTGGTCTTTGTCAGCTTCGGCCTGTTGCTGCCGTTTCTCTATGGCATTCAGAGTTGTCGTTATCAGCTTTTCATCGAAAAGAAGTGTCGGGTAGACGCGTGTCGCAAACGCTCTGCCCCAGGCATGAAAATCATCCGAGCTCTTCGGGTCACGCAAGAGCTTATGATCGTACGAAGCTGAGAAAATGAAACTTGAGAGATTCGGCGAGTCTCTTCTGAGCTGGTAAGCCGTCAGACACGATCCAATCGTGCTGGAAAACTCGAGGTTCTTCTTATCGCAGTTCTCTTCTCCGCGCAATAACACATCGTAATCCACCCGGAATACAGGCACTCCGGAACCAAGAAGACGCAAGCGAACTATCGCTTCAATGATCTTTGGTGAGTCGTATCGCAGTCCTCTGGCATTGCCAACCATTCTCGGTTTCAATCGATCCGCAATACTAGAGCTTCTGACGCGCCCAAAGACTCCATGCAGGTCGAGTGCGGTAAAGAACCGCAGTCGCGACACGAGCTCCTTGTATTGTTCGTCCTTGATGCGATCGATGTAGTCATGTACCGCCTGGGCAAATTCAAGTTGCTCACAAAGTTTTTCCAGGTCTTCTCTGCTCTTGTAATTTGCGATCCCGGTTAGACATTCGTCTAGTCCGGGCGAGTAAAAAAGAACCAGCAGTCCTTCATAACCTGGCCATGTGAGCAATCCCTGCAAGTTTGAGAAATGTTTTACGAGGAATTTTACACCCGGGAGATCGGAGACGGGTGTGTTTTTGCGGTAATACTGAAAGTCGTTGCCTTCTGGGTAGTGAGTGTAGAGCACGTACCTGACTGGCAATGCATATTCGGGTTTCATGTCCAGCCTCCTTCTGCAACGCATACGGTTGCCTGACAGTGGAAATACCTGTCGAACGAGTTGAACCCCGTGGAGAAAGGTCGGCTATTGATAAGCTGTGAAGACGATAATCACGATGCTAAAGGCGTGCTTGTTTGCAGGGAAATTACCCGACAGTACTGTGCCCGTCTATTAGCGCATGAGATCGAATTGACGGAGTCCAATTCGCCACAGACGGCCTTTTGAGTGTGTATAGCCTAGTTCCGCGTTGAAGAAGTTGTCAATAGTTATGCCGACTGAGTGCTCCACTTGACCGACCTGCTACCTTCCCCCTAAAGTGACTCACTCCGATATGACTATTGTAGAAAGCGATCACTGTGGCCATACGCATTGAAAACCAGTATGAGGGCCCTTTGCCGAAAGGCGCTTTGGAACAAATCGAGAATGCCTTCGATACTTTGCCACGAGAACACACGCGCGGCATCGAACGTATCAGGCTAGTGCCGTTTATCACCGATCCACGCATCAAAGGCGCGTTTCAGGCAACTGAATTACCGGGGCTTTATCACCCACGCCAGGGACCCAAGGGGGCCTGGCTCGAAATCGCGGTCAACGTTCTACTGCCGTCTGATAAGCCTTTCCATAAGAAAATCATTCCGAGACTTTCTTTCAAGAGCAACCTGGTGGCGCTCGTGTTCTCGTTGGTGGGCCAACACTATCACCTAACGTTGAAGCATTCGCTTAAGAAGACTCAACTCGAACCCGCAGTGCGGATGTACACGGAGAAGCAGTTGAAGGCCTGGAACGAGAAGAAGCACAGTTTCAGGGCACGCCTCTTCAAACCACTACAACCGACGTTCGAGCGCTGGGCGAAGTCTTTACAGAAGCGCGCCGCTGCGGAGAAGAAGAGGCAGACAGGTTAATAGGATTACACGATTTGATGATAGACAAGATGAAATCCTGTCAATCGTGAAAAATCTTGTCAATCCTGTACAGGTTCGTCGTCGATCTCATCCGCGACAGCGCGGAGAATCAAAGCGACCTCGGCATCAGAAACCTGCGATGCGCGGAACTTCACCTCGATGTTGAAGTCTTTATCCGGCGAAGCGTATTTGAAAGTGTAAGGCTTGTTATCCGGCACGACGCGAGGCCCCATCTCCTGACGTCGCACTTCCCTCGCGTCGTTTCGATTCAAACCTCGCGACGCGATCTCTTTCGCAAAGCGTCTCATCGAATCGTCGTCAGGCTGGCGCACAATCTGAAGCAACGACGACTTCGCATTGATGTCAGCCCCGCGACAGACTTCCCGCACGTCCTCAGGAATTTTTGCGATCGCGAGTGCCTCAGTCACAGTCGTCCGACTCTTACCAACTTTGCGTGCAACATCATCGTGCGTGTAACCAAAACGGTCGCACAGTGCCAGTAACCCATCAGCTTCTTCCCACACGGTCAGATCCTTGCGCTGCATGTTCTCAATCAGCGCGATCTCAGCGACGGTGCCGTCGTCAACCTCCATTTCGACGCATGGAACTTCCTTGAGTCCGGCTTTCTGCGCCGAGCGCCAGCGACGCTCGCCGGCGATGATCATCCAGCGCCCAGTCAGACGGTTCGGTTTGACGAGCAACGGTTCGAGCACGCCTTTTTCAGCAATGGATGCCGTCAACTCCGTGAGGTCGCCGAACTCCACACGTGGTTGCTCCGGATTGGGATCGAGTTTGTCAACGGCGATCATCCTGCCGACCTGCTGCGGCCGATGTTGTGCCAATTCTTCGACGTAATGCGCGTCATGGCGCATCTGGAGTCCGGTTGGTAGTCCCCTCTTAGACACGGCTGATTACCTCTTCGCAAAGTTTTCCGTATTCAATTGCTCCGGATGAGTTTGGAGCGAAACTAAAGATCGACTCCTTGTACGCGGGCGACTCTTCCAGTCTAACGCTCTTAGTGATCACTGTATTGAACAGCTTTGGACCAAACACGTTGCGAATCTGTTCGTATACTTCGCGTGCGAGTGTGGTTCGCTTGTCGTGCAAAGTCACCAGCACGCCGAGCAGTTCGAGGTTCGGGTTGGGACGCGCTTTGACTTTCTCGATCGTCTCCAGCAGATCGTCCGTGCCTTCGAGAGCGAAGTACGACGACTGAATCGGAATCAACACGTGCGTGGCAGCAACCAGCGCATTCACAGTGATCAACCCGAGGGTCGGCGGCGTGTCGATAACGATGACTTCGTAGTATTGCCGGAAAGGCTCGAGACGATCTTTGAGCCGGAAAGGCGCGTCGAAATCGCCGACTAACTTCGATTCAAGTTTCGCGAGATTGATTCGTGCCGGAACGACAGACAGGTTTTTAACCGGCGTTGCATAAACTGACTCTTCGACCGGCGCCTGGCCGTCCATCATCAGCTCGTAGATGGACCGCTCGACTGTCCGTGGATCTAAAAAGGAGATTGAGCTATTGGCTTGCGGATCGAGATCGAGAAGGAGGACACGTTTTCCCTTACGGGCAAAGGCGGCGGCGAGATTGATGGCGGTGGTGGTCTTCCCTACCCCGCCTTTTTGGTTGGCGATGGCGATTACCATTCGCTGCACGTGATTAACTAGCGCTCCATAGAATCAACTCAGCATTTCCCCCTCTGTGCAAAGGCTAGAAAACCACACAGGACACAGAGGTTGCACAGAGACTACATTGGTAAATCCCCGGCCTCGCCGATAACGTCAGGCCATTCCTCTTCACCCGAACTAATCTCAGACTCTTCACTCTCTTCAGCCGGCAAGGTGTTTCGCGACGCTTTGATCACTTCCATATCGACGTAGATTGGACAATCAGCTCGCAGCGCCAACGCGATCGCATCCGACGGTCGCGAGTCGAGTACCATCCGATCGCCTTCACTGTTCCGCATTTCGATCACCGCAAAAAAAGTGTTGTCGCGCAGACTCGTCACTACCACTCGATCCACCTGTACTCCCAACTGCACAATCAGGTTGCGCAGCAGATCGTGAGTCATCGGTCTTGGTGGCGCGATCTTCTCGATCTCGAGCGCGATGGCATTCGCTTCATATGCGCCTACCCAGATCGGCAGCATCGTATCACTCTGAACGTCTTTTAAAATAATAATTGGAGTTCCGCTGTTGGGATCCATCATTAACGCTCGGATCTTTACTTCGATTTCCATACGCAGGTACCCCTTACCCTACTGCTGAGCCATTGACTAAAGTTCCATACAGACTGTTTGTCTTTGCTGTCGTGACGAGCACATCGACTATTTCACCTTCAAGACTACGATCGCCGGAAAAGTTCACGACCTTGTGGCAGGTGGAATGTCCTGTCAGATCGTTTTCTGAACGCGAGCTCTGACGTTCTGCAAGCACGCTGAGCGTTCGGCCAACATACGAATCGTAAATCTTTTCCTGCGCCGCACGGTGTACTTTTTCGAGTTCCAGAAATCTCGCGGTCTTTTCCTTCTCCGGCACGTTATCATGAAAACTTGCCGCGGGAGTTCCCGCACGTCGCGAGTACTTAAAAATGTAAAGACTATCGTACTCGCACTCTTCAACCAGTTCGAGCGTCTGCCGGAAATCTTCGTCAGTCTCACCCGGAAAGCCAACGATGATATCGCTCGTAAGCGCGAGTCGCCTGCTCGAGTTTTTTACGCGCCGAATTCGTTCGAGATAGTCGCTTCGTTTGTGGCCCCGGCGCATCAGCTTGAGAATGCGATCACTGCCTGACTGCACGGGCAGATGAATCCAATCACAGAGATTTGGGTTCTCTTCAATAGCTGAGACGATGTCGGGATGAAAATCACGCGGGAAAGAGGTTGTAAACTTGATGCGCGGCAGCCCGGTGGCCGCGACTGCTCGCAAGAGGCGGCAGAAGGGAGTCGCTCCCGGAAATCCCTCGAGGCCGTCTTCAACACGCGGCCTGTAGCTATTCACGTTCTGGCCGATGAGATGAATCTCTTTGTAGCCGAGTGCCTGGAGTTTCTTTACTTCCGAAACGATCTCACTTGCCGGGCGGCTGCGTTCTCGCCCGCGTGAGTAAGGCACAATGCAGAATGAGCAAAACTTGTTGCAGCCTTCGATGATCGGAATGAAAGCAACGTGCGGTGAGTGTCGCTCGACGGGTGAAACGTCCCACGAATCGTGATCGCCACGCTCGCCCAAATCCCAAACTCTTCGCTCGCCTTCGCGTGCTCGTTCGATTAACGAAGAGATGCGATCCGTAGCGCGTGTTCCGATCACCATGTTCACGGATGAAGCGTGATCAAAAACTGCTTCACCTTCGAGTTGGGCCACACAACCCATCACGCCGACCAGGAGATCTTGTTTGCCTGGTCGAGCGGCGCGAACTTCACCGATGCGCGTGTAAACCTTTCGCTCGGCCTTTTCGCGAACGGAACAAGTGTTGAGCAACACCACGTCTGCGTCGTCAATCGACTGACACAGGTCGTACCCGGATGCTCGCAAACCTGTAGCCGCGCGCTCTGAGTCGGCGACGTTCATCTGGCAGCCAAAAGTCTCGATGTATACTCGCGGCTTCATTCTTCCAAGTCGGTTGACAGTGGCGACAGTCTATCAGAAATCATTTACCGAATGCGATAGCAACACTTTGACGAGTGACCGCGCGCGTTTGAGCGACGTTTGAAGATTTATCACATAAAAATTTTGGTTTGCTTGATTCTTCGTTTCTTCGCTAGTAGTATCGCGACCGGTCCAGAATTCAGTTGAAAAGAAAGGCTCCTCATGTCCTTCAATAGAATAATTTTGGTGGGAAATCTCGGTCGCGATCCCGAGTTGCGCTACACCGCCCAGGGTACTCCCGTTTGTAGCTTCAGCATGGCTAC
>JBKPJS010000583.1:0-2278 GCA_046730815.1 Acidobacteriota bacterium | reverse complement strand
AGACGCACTCTTCGTGTTTCTCCTGACACGAATTCTAATCTTCTTCATCTTCATCTGCGTGGGCCATCTCAGCGTCGTAACAATCCCGGATTCCCCGACGAACGTTCGGGACAGTTTCATTTCGTTTGAAAAAGTATCGATCGCGCGTAAGCTGCGCGAAACAATGTGGCGGGCCGACGTGGCCCACTACATGGTCCTCGCTCGCGAAGGCTACTTGCACCAGCCGTTTGATATTGAGAATGCTCGCAGCAGGCAATTTGCTTTTTTCCCACTCCACCCCTTGTTACTTTGGTTGCTGAGCCACATTACCAAAGACCTAATGTTGATGGGGGCGGCCGTCTCTAACCTATTCCTCTTTCTTGCCCTCGTGCTGTTGCACAAGCTTACTCTGGCATTTGGTTATAACGAGCAGATTGCGCGGCGAACGATCTTTTATTTAGCAGCGTTTCCGGTGAGTTACTTTTTTTCAGTACCCCTGACCGAATCACTGTTTTTGTTTCTGACCGTCGCCAGTTTTTACGCAGCGAAGCGCGAACACTGGTGGGCAGCGGGAGTGATTGGTTTGCTGGCCTCGGCGACCAGGGTCAACGGCGTACTCTTATTACCGTCACTGATCGTACTCAGTTGGCAGATGTATCGCTCTTTGCAGATCCGAAAGGTTCTGGGCTTGCTACTGATTCCATTCGGTCTCTGGGCATACATGTTCTACTCATGGTGGTTGAGCGGGAACGCGTGGGCTTTTAGAGACGCAGTGGCGAACTGGGGAAGGAAGCCATCAATTTTTTTCCTGGCTGCGTTAGTCAAGTACCTCATTCATCCTCATCAGATTATGGAACCATGGAATTTCAATCTGTTGAATGCCGCCTCGGCACTTCTCTGTTTTGCTTGTGTCTACGTTCTGATTAGACGGCGCGAATGGGCACTCGCGCTCTACTCACTGATGTCAATAATTCTTCCTCTTTCATCTGGCATTTTACAGTCACTCGATCGTTACACGCTCGCATTCTTTCCGGTCTTCATCGGCCTTGCCATCGCGGCAAAAACAGAGAACGTGGATCAAACTATTCGATTCGTTTTAGTAATACTGTTAGGGCTGATGACCGCGATGTTTGCCGCTAACTTCACCATTGCCGTTTCGTGAATGAGTTAAATGATCTCTATATTGCACACTGCGATCGAGAGGTAGCGATCGTCGTTACTTTCGGGATTTGCCGCGGATGGTTGCCACGTGCGGCTGGCGCGAATCTCGAGATTGAAGTGGGCGGCGCTACTTACTTCCTCTGGAACCACCATCTCTAATTCCAACCAGCCATACTCGTACAAACACAACGCACACAAGCTCACGCCGTTCAATTCGAATTCCAATTCCATTGGAGAAGTTCTTAATTCCGGTATGTGAGTGGTGAGCTGAAGCCGGATGCGCGACAATGCCCCAGCCTCGAATTGCAAACGCGAACGGCCAGTCATCCATCGCGCTATCGGAGGCACCCAGTTCGCCGGGTACCAACCGTTACAAAAAACCGCTCGGGATCGAGTGTCCAAATAAACTGACCCAGGTGTGTTCGCCTCTGCCCCCTTGAAAAAAAGATCGCTGCGGTCGCGATGAGCGTTATAAAAAGGTTCGGGACCGGTATTCGAAGCTTTCAGCAGCAGGTAGAGTCCGCTAGGTGGCAGCTTTATATCCAGATCCGAGATCCTTCCGAAGACATAACCCATCGCCATATCAAATGCATGCCGTTCGTCAAACGAGAGACCACGCAGATAGTCAATAAAATCTTTCTCGAAAGGCACGCCATACTGATCGTACTGTTTAATGAACTCTGCGACGCTCAGGCATAGTGTGTAGCGTGGCTCCGCCTGCACCCAGGAAAAAAATCCACGGAAGCGAGCGGCAATCTCTTCTTCCACTTCTAATCCGATGTGTCCGTCGATGCCCACGAACTGAGCCAGCTTCTCCGGAGACATCGAGTCGTAATCCTGGTGCAGCTCGCGATTTAAACACTCAATGCCATGCATCGTTACGCCGTCAGAGCGGAGTACCCGTCTGATTTCAGCCAGCGTCGCGTCTTTTTCATCGAAGCCGATATGCCCCAATAGATCCAAACTCACCACATAGTCAAAAGAACCTGATGCAAACGGCAAATCCGTTACATGGGCCACTGAGGCGAAGTCGTAGCCATTGTTGCGCGCGAGCCCAACCAGATCCGGAGAAAGATCGACACCGGCCAAATAAACATCTTTGCGCTTCAGCAGCGCCAACACACCTTCACCACAACCA
>JBKPJS010000582.1:0-3208 GCA_046730815.1 Acidobacteriota bacterium | reverse complement strand
CTGTTCCCGGAAAGACGGTGCGAAGTTCAGCGTCCACTGCGCACACTGCGGATGTACCCGGCGGGTCGGCACTCCCCGGCGGAATAGCTTCGCGTGATGCTGGGGCAACTTTGGGCGCTGCCGAGGCGACGCGCGCCGGTGGATTCGTCAGCTATGACGTTTCCCCTGCGCGCGTCGAGCCTCACCTGATCGCCGTGAGCCAGCCTCGCTCGGCTTACACCGAGCAGTATCGCTCGTTGCGGACGCGAATCCTGGAGGCGGGCGAGCGCATGCAGATGCGCGCTATTGTCATCACGAGCGCGGGCGTCGCCGAAGGCAAAACGCTGACGGCCCTTAATCTTGCCTGGCTGTTGGCGCAAACCGAAGGTGTTCGCGCACTCGTGATCGATAGCGACTTGCGCCGTCCCTGTGCCACGGATTATCTCGGCATTGACGCCAAGATGGGGCTTTCGGAAATTCTCGGCGGTCAACTGCGTCTCGAAGACGCAATCGTGCGCCTTGAACCTGCCGGTCTTTATTTATTGCCCGGTGGACGTCCGCGAGACGACGTTGCCGAGTTGTTGTCAGGTCCAAGCTATGCGCGCATGCTGACTGAAGTGCGCCGCATGTTCGACTACATCATCATCGACGCGCCGCCGTTGGGAATCTTCACCGATGCGAGTGTTTTGATGTCGCGCGCTGACGCAGGTCTCCTCGTCGTGAGAGCCGGCAAGACTCGTTACTCGACGATTGAGAAGCTGTTGGAGCATATGCCGAAAGAGCGAATGCTCGGCGTTGTGCTCAATCGTACCGAGGAGCAGCCGGATGCGACCTCTTACTATTACCAGCACCGTTATTACAACCGCGAACGGAGAGTCACTGAAATGCAGCCGGTTCCGACTGAAAGAATCGAAGAGGAGGAGGTAACAATCGTCAATTGAGAGTTCTACGTCTCAACGGACGGACCATTCTGTTGCTTCTCGCCGAGGCGGGATTGGTCTACGGCGCGATCATCTGCGCTGTGTACCTGCGGGTAGGCGCCGAAGCTGCGCCGGACGAACTGATCACGAAGAATGGTTACCTGAAAGCCGCCGTTGCGGCTTTCTTCTGCCTGGCGTCCTTTTATCTTTTCGACTTGTACGACTTTCTCATCATGCACGACCGGCGCGAGCTAGTGCTCCGGCTGGTCCAGGCGCTTGGACTTGCCTGGATCGCGCTCGCATTCTCGTTTTACACCTTTCCGGTACTAAAGCTCGGTCGCGGCATTTCGTTGCTCGCGTTGCCACTCGCGCTCGCGTTGATGGTTTTGTGGCGAGTTTCGATTCACTGGTTTCTGGGCCATCCGAAGTTTGGCGAACGCCTTTTGATCGTTGGTTCGGGAAACCTCGCAGTAGAGCTGGCGCGAGAAGTGTTGGACCGGCCCGACGCCGGTTATCGCATCGTG
The DNA here is from genome assembly GCA_046730815.1 of Acidobacteriota bacterium. GTDB lineage: Bacteria > Acidobacteriota > Blastocatellia > Pyrinomonadales > Pyrinomonadaceae > PSRF01. Next base: position 1,785 of record JBKPJS010000582.1, on the reverse strand, counting down.
GGTTTTGTGGGCACGGACGCGGATCTCCTGGGAAAGAGTCTTATCAATCCGCGAGTGATCGGCATGACTGAGCAGCTCGACGAGATCGTAAAACGCGAAGGAATCGATCGGATCGTCGTCGCCATGGGAGAACGCCGCGGCCAACTACCTACAAACAAGCTGCTGCAACTCAGTCTGGCCGGGCAGGTGAACATCGAAGAAGGCGCTTCATTCTACGAGCGCGTCACCGGTCGCGTCTCTCTGAACATGCTTCGCCCGTCGTGGCTCATCTTCACGGGTCGAGGCCGTCAGGCTAAAGTCGCGGAGCTCTTGCGCTCCACGGTGCACTGGATCGTGGCCCTGATGGCCGCAATTCTCTCGCTGCCGCTTTGTCTGATTACTGCTGTTTTGATCAAGCTGGAATCGCGTGGTCCGGTTTTTTACAAGCAGGAACGAGTGGGAAGGAACGGTCGCTCTTTCACGCTGATGAAGTTTCGCTCGATGAAGGTTGACGCCGAACAGGATGGTCCGGTTTGGGCCATCAAGGGCGACACTCGCACTACGCGGATCGGTCGCATCATACGCAAGACTCGAATCGATGAGATCCCGCAGTTCTGTAACATCCTGAAAGGTGAGATGAGCTTCGTTGGTCCCCGTCCGGAACGCCCCCACTTCGTGGCACAATTGGCGCAGGAAATCCCGTTCTATGAACAACGACATCTGATCGCGCCTGGCTTAACCGGATGGGCGCAGATCAAGTACCCCTATGGCGCGTCAATTGAAGACGCTCGCCAGAAACTTCAGTACGATCTTTTCTACATCAAGAATAAGGGTTTGCTCCTCGATGCAGTGATTTTGTTTGAGACGATCAAAATAATTCTTTTTGGCCGGGGGGCCCAATAAGAGTACAAGGGTTTTTTGGAGGTTGACATGACAAACAATAGACGAATGGCGCTCGCGACGTGCATGCTGATCGCTTTAACCGTTAGTGGCCTGGCTCAGTCACAGAGCGATCCGCAAAAAGGTCGACCACGGACCACTACGAGCGACCAGGATAAGGACAAGAAGAAACCGGTGCAGGGCGACAGGCTCGAACCGGACGAGACGACACGCACCGCGTCTGATGTTCCTGACGACATGCAGGCGAACCGGCAGGAGCAGATGTCGGAAGAAGCGGCCATCAATCCGTACTACAACAACTTCTTCAGCACTTACCGGCTTGGTCCCGAAGACGTGATCTCGGTCGACGTGTTCAACCAGGAGCGCTACTCCCGTAAAGGCATCACCATACCTCCCAGTGGCCGCGTTTCACTTTCGCTCATCCCGGGCGGAGTTTTTGTCAACGGCAAAACAGTCGACGAAGTAGCGGCAATTATCACGAAGAAGTACGACGAGTACATCATCGATCCGCAGGTTACTGTTTCGCTCGATAAAGCATCGTCATATCGTTACAGCGTGATCGGCGACGTGGGCCAACCAGGCATTCGGCTGATGAATCATCGCATGACCGTGACAGAGGCCCTGGCTGAAGCGGGCGGCGTGCTGAGCTCCGGCGACAAGAGCAAAGTCGTGGTTTTGCGACGCCAGACGAGCGGTGTACTCGCTCAGATTAACGTGAACGTGTCGGCCATTTACAAAGGCAAAGCTGCAGACAACACGTTTCTCGTGCCGGGCGATCAGATCGTTGTCCCGGGAAACAAGCTCAAGAAGATCAAGGAGATTCTGGGCTTCACACAAGTGCTTAGCTTCGCCCGCGTCTTCGGCCTGCCCGTCGGTTATTAAGTTGTAGGGGCGGCCCTCCGTGGC
>JBKPJS010000581.1:0-29847 GCA_046730815.1 Acidobacteriota bacterium | reverse complement strand
TGAATCGCCTGCGCGGCATAGATCACACTTGCCGCAGCCCGCATTAATCTCTCCAACGACGCGACGACCAACGAGCGTGCGATTCGTGCTGTCTTCGACAAGACCAACGAACTCGTGTCCGATCGTGCCTTTGAACCCGGCGTAACCACGAGCGATTTCTAAATCGGTGTTGCAGATGCCTGACAGGAGCACGCGCACCAGCGCCTCGTCAGCGCGATCCGGCTTCTCTACTTCTTTAACTGAAAGACTTTTCTTTTCGACGCGGAGGGCGAGCATTTGGTGCTTAGTTTGAGCCGCAGATGAACGCGGATAACGCCGATCTGCATTTATGCGCGTTCATCTGCGGCTCAGAAGGTCTTACTTCTCGTGTACGCATTCTGCGGCGTGAGTTCGACGATCTGTCTGGCGCCTCCTACTGTTACCGGCAAGCGCCACTCGAGTTGTTCGTCGCCCGAGAGGGTGGCGTGCAGCCACCAACTGCCCGGCGCAAGCATCACCGCGCCGTGTCCCTGTTTGTCAAGGCGCGCGTTAACCGGCGACCGGCCCCTCATTCGCTCCTTGAGAAAATCTTCAAAGCGTTTGCCGGCGCGCGGCTCGGTAAAGAACTCGTGTCGCACCGCGACGATGTCGACCGGATAAAGACTCACAGCCACGTCCAGTGACGGACCGACAGTTTCCGGGGCTTGCCGAATCACGATCTGTAAAGTCGTCGTTCTTTGATTTGCGACGTCAGAGCCGCCGGCGGGAAGTTGTCGATAAATCATCCATCCGGCGCCGGCAAGCAAAAGAATCAGCCCCACTTGCAAAGCAGCAATCACGACACCGCGAAATGTGACGGCAGATTTCAGTGCGGAGATACGCTTGAAAAACATGAATTGCTACTGCCCGTTACGCTTCAGCCGGCGCACAAAATCTACCAGCGATTCGGCCTCGTTTTGGTTAAGCTTGTCGGCAAACGCCGGCATGTTGCCGCGTACGTTTCGTCCATTCATGATCGAGTTGAAGATGCGTTCGTCGCTGACCTCCTCCTGCCACTGAGCATCGGAAAGGTCGCGCGCATGGCTAAACTTTCCCTTCGAAGTCTTTGCCCGGCCATCGTTGCCGTGACAGGAGACGCAATGACGTCGATATAACTGCGACGCGGGGCGGGCGTTGTCGCCGGCGATCGCAAACGGCGACAGGCCACCAACGATAAAGAACGCTATTGAAAGGCCGCGAATCACGGTGCAATCATAACCACCACGACGCCAAGACACAAAGTAACATTCATTTTGGTGTTTTACTTTGTGCCTTTGTGTCTTAGTGGTTATGATTAAGCGCGTAATCCCCAGTCGCCAAATCAGGACAACTCAATTGACTGAAATCGAGATCGACAAGCTGCATGAAGAGTGTGGGGTTTTCGGAATCTACGGACATCCCGACGCCGCCCGGTTGACTTACCTCGGTTTGTACGCGCTCCAGCATCGCGGGCAGGAATCGTGCGGCATCGTCGCTTCCGATGGCGCCGAACTGCGTCTCGAACGTGCGATGGGTCACGTCTCCGAATCATTCGATCAAGCTACGTTGGATCGTTTGCGCGGCTCGAGCGCCATCGGACATGTGCGGTATTCGACTGCCGGCGAAGTCTCGATTCTTGAGGCGCAACCGTTCCTCGTGACTTGCCAGCACGGACAGATCGCAGTTTGCCACAACGGAAATCTTCCGTTCGCACGCGAAGAACGACAACGACTCGAACGCGACGGCGCAATCTTCTCTTCGACTTCCGACACGGAAGTCGTGCTTCATGGTGTCGCACGCTCGCGCCTGACAGTCAGAGAAGCAATCCCGCAGGTGCTGAGCGAGACTGAAGGCGCGTTTTCAATGCTCTTTCTTACGCCGTCGGAGCTAATTGCGATTCGCGACAGTCGCGGCTTTCGCCCGCTCGCGTTAGGGCGGCTCGGCGACGCGTGGGTCGTTGCTTCCGAGACGTGCGCGTTTGATCTGATTGACGCGCAGTACGTGCGCGACATCGAGCCTGGCGAGATGATCGTGATCGATCGGGAGGGTTTGCGTTCATCGCATCCGTTGCCGGAGCAGAAGCATTCGATGTGTCTATTTGAACATGTTTATTTTGCGCGACCGGACTCTTTGATCTACGGCAAGTCGATCAACGAGTCGCGACACAAGATGGGCCGGCGTCTTGCAGTCGAGCAGCCTGCGGATGCTGACCTCGTAGTTCCAGTGCCCGACTCGGGCGTCGCTGCTGCGATCGGTTATGCGGCGGAGAGTGGTTTGAGTTTTCGTTTTGGTCTGGTTCGGAACCACTATGTTGGACGCACGTTCATCGAGCCGCGGCAATCGATTCGTTCCTTCGGAGTGCGAATCAAACTCAATCCAGTGCGGGATCTAATAAACGGCAAGCGCGTGGTCTTGATAGACGATTCGATCGTGCGTGGCACGACTTCGAAAAAGATCGTACGCATGGTTCGCGAGGCGGGCGCGAAGGAGATTCACGTGCGTATCAGTTGTCCGCCGACGATCAGTCCGTGCTATTACGGCGTCGATACGCCGAACAAGTCGGAGTTGATTGCGGCGCAGAAGAGCGTGGAACAGATAAAAGAATATATAGAGGCCGACTCGCTGGGTTACTTATCGCTCGAGGGAATGATCGCAGCGACAGGTTTGAGCGCGGATGCGTCTTGCGTCGCTTGCTGGAACGAACAATACCCGACGCCCATCACGAGAGAGGCTGAGACGATGTGGGAGCGCGAGCATGAATCGGTGACTGCTGAGAGCTGATATGTTTTTAGGAAAATTGCCACAAACAAGCACAAATTTCTTCGTTAAATTTATTGTGCTTTTGGTGCTTCTTTGTGGCTCAAATATTGGAGCAAAGCCCTTACAAACGAACGATCTCAGCGTCGAGGTCTTTCAGGTTCTCGATCTGCCATTGAGCGTTCACGAAGCATGCGTGACTAACCAGGTTGATGCTCCTCACGTCTGGCCGCGCGTTCTTTTAAGACCTTTAAGACCGTAGATAACGAGGCGTTGATTGGGACGAGCTACCCGAGGCTGTGGTTGTGCGGTTGCAGTTCTTTTAGTAGTAGCCTTGCTTGGTGGCTATGCCGGGTGGAAGTACGTCTATCCGTGGTGGAAAAGCCAGCCACCGCCGGCATCGGGCGGCGAGTTGACGGTTCGCATTCTCGACGTTGGTCCAATTAATGGCGATTCGATACTCATCTCCTCACCTTCCGGAAAAACTGTACTCATTGACGCGGGCGATACGACGAAAGGCAAGACTGTAGTCGAAGCGTTGAAGCGTAACAACGTTCAGCAGCTCGACTACTTCATCGCCACGCATCCGCATCCGGATCACATCGGTGGAGCTGCTGAAGTTTTCAAGGCCGTAAAAGTGTTGAATGTAATCGATAACGGTCAGGCGCCAAGTGTTCCTCCCGAACTTGCAGCCACGCAAAAGCAAACTACTGGTGCGAAGAAACCGGCAACCAGAAGATCGAATCAACCGGCTTCACTTACCAAGTTCTACGACGATTACAAAGCGGCGTTGAACGCGAGTGGCGCTCGTTATGAAAACGCCAGGCCGGGAACGAAGTACGATCTCGGCGGCGGCGCTCTGTTGACGATCCTCGCGCCGTCAGAGCCGTTCTTTACGAAAGATAAAATGAGTACGGGCGGGAACGAGGCGAACGCAAACTCGATCGTGGCTCGTTTAGATTATGGTTCGTTTTCGATGTTGCTGGCAGGCGATGCTGAAGACCAGACCGAACATCGGTTGCTGACGAAGGAGATTGATCTGCAAGCTCGTGTGTTGAAGGTCTCTCACCACGGTTCAAAATACGCCTCGTCGGGTGATTTTCTGAATCGCGTCAAACCTGAGATTGCAATTGTGTCGTGTGGCGCGTGGAACCGTTATGGGCATCCGTCACAGGCTGTGCTCGATCGGCTGCGTGCTGCAAACGTGAAACTCTATCGAACTGACTTGCAGGGGGAGATAACGATCACGACACGCGGAAAAAACAACGAGATGACTGTCAAGACGGCGAAAGAAAGCACCGAAGATCTTTGGGCCGGCCGCATCGCGCAGAAGGATGATTCATCTCGTTCAGGTTTCATTGCTTACGGCGACTTCGGTCCACCACCACGCGCGTCGAAGAAGACTGAGCAGAAGTGAACGTATCTTGTAAATCCTGCAAATCCTGTAATCCTGTCAAAAAGAGTTGACAGGATTTCAAGATTGGCAAGATTTACAGATACTCAAAGCATGCAAAAACCAGTTTCATACAGCGATGCGGGCGTGGATATCGATGCCGCGACGCGAGCTACCGACAAGATCAAAGAGCTGGCGCGCAGGACCTTCAACGAGCGCACGCTTTCCGAAATCGGAAGCTTTGGTGGAATGTTCGACGGCGCGTTCCCGACGCTGAAGCAGCCGGTGCTCGTCGCGTCAGCGGACGGCGTCGGCACCAAGCTCAAGATCGCTTTTGCCACGGGCGTACACAACACCGTCGGTGGTGACCTCGTCAATCATTGCGTCAACGACATCCTGGTCCAGGGCGCGCGCCCGCTCTTCTTTCTCGATTACATCGCGACCGGAAAGTTGTCGCCTGACGTGGTTGCGAGCATCGTCGAGGGTGTAACGAATGGCTGCCGTGAAAATGGTTGTGTGTTGTTGGGTGGTGAAACGGCGGAGATGCCGGGTTTCTACCAGGACGGCGAATACGACATCGCAGGTTTTATCGTCGGTGTGGTCGATCGCGAAAAGATCATCGACGGAAAGACGATCGCTGCCGGAGACGTTTTGCTCGCCCTTCCTTCCGCCGGACTACACACTAACGGATACTCGCTCGCTCGCAAACTGTTTTTCGAGGTTGCCGCCTATGAACCTCATACGCACCTGCCTGAATTGCAAATGACCGCTGGTGAGGCGCTCCTGCTGCCGCATCTCAGTTATCTGAAACCACTCGATGGTCTGCTCGATCAGGGTTTGATCAAGGGCCTGGCGCACATCACGGGTGGTGGACTGACCGACAACATCCCGCGGATCCTTCCCACAGGCACGGCAGTGAAGATTAAAAACGGCTCATGGCCCATACCTTCGCTATTCGAGTTGCTGCGCCGTCTCGGCAACGTTTCCGACAACGAGATGTATCGCACGTTTAATATGGGTGCCGGCATGGTGATCGTTTGCTCACCCAGTGATGCCACAACTATTCAGGGCCATCTTCAGGACCATGGCGAAAAGTGCTACGCGATCGGAAATGTAGAGACTGGCAATCGTGAGGTATTGATCTGAACAAGAGGATCGCAATTTTAATTTCCGGCCGTGGGTCAAACATGCTTGCGCTAAGCGACGCTGTTGGCGCCGGCAAGATCCCAAACGCAGAAATAGGCATCGTAATCAGCGACAAGCCTGACGCTCGCGGGCTGGCACTGGCGAAAGAACGCGGAATCGAAACTCGTGTCGTCGAACGCCACGGGCGCAATCGCGAAGAGCATGAGCGCGAGATCATTTCAGTCTTACGCGAGCGCGAGGTCGATCTTGTGTGCCTCGCGGGATACATGCGTTTCCTGTCGCCCTGCTTCATCGAGGCGTTCAAAAAACGGATACTCAACATTCACCCGAGTCTTTTGCCTGCTTTCCCGGGACTCGATGCGCAACGTCAGGCGCTCGAGCATGGCGCGAGAGTGAGTGGATGCACTGTCCACTTTGTAGATGAGACGCTTGACGGTGGTCCAATCATCGCGCAGCGTACGGTGCCGGTTTTGGAAGGCGACACTGTGGAGACGCTCTCGGCGCGAATACTAGAACAGGAACACAAACTCTACCCTGAGGCGGTAGCCCTAGTGTTAAGCAGTATTGAGCCGCAGATTTACGCAGAAAAACGCTGATCAGAAGTTTGTCTCATCAGCGTTTTTCTGCGTAAATCTGCGGCTCAATTTTTACCCAGCGACTCAGCACGTTGAAAAGCAGCCCAAACAGCTTTCGACATTATCGTCCGCAAACTGCCTTTCTCCATCTGATAGATCGCTTCGGCCGACGTCCCTCCCGGCGAAGTAACCATGTTTCGCAGCTCCGCCGGATGTTTGTGCGACTCCCTCGCGAATAACACAGACCCCAGCAGTGTTTGATGGACCAACTCCTCGGCCACGTGCCGCGAAAAACCAAGGTGAACTCCCGCATCGATGAGCGCTTCCATGACCATGAAGATGTACGTCGGCCCGGTGGCGCTCAGTGCTGTCGCCATGTCGATCTGACGTTCATTCTCCACGTGAATAGTTTTCCCTAGCGCGTCGAATATCGCGCAAACCTGACCCTCCTGCTTCTCGTTAACTTCGGGGCTCGCGGTCCACGCCGTAATACCTGCGCCAATCTGCGCCGGCGTGTTTGGCATCGTGCGCACCACTGACGCGTGTAAGAGCTCTTCGGCAATCGTTGCAATCTTAGCGCCGGCGACGATCGAAATGATGAGCTGCTCCTTCACCAGCGAACCCTTCAGTTCTTCCAGCACTCGATGCAGCCGCTGAGGCTTAATGGCAAGCACGACGACGGAGCTATCATCCGGTCCCTCTGGATGGGTCTCGGTCACGGCCTCGCGGTTCTGTTCAAACATTTCCACGCCATACTTGACGTGCATCTCTTCGAGACGAGCCTGGCGGGGATGACTGCCGACGATTTGTTCCGGTCCAACTATCTTCTGGCGCAGCAGTCCGGCGATCATTGCTTCCGCCATCACGCCGCAGCCGATGAAAGCTAAACGACAGTTGCTTAGAGAGTTTTTATCAACCATGAAATGAGGATAGCGCACGCTTCAACAGTTGAGCTACTCTATCGGGTCATGACCCTCGACGAACAGCTCTCATACCTTGGCAAAGGCACGGTAGAAATCATTCGCGAAGCTGAGCTGCGCGCGAAGCTCGAGAAGTCTGCCGCAAGCGGGAAGCCTTTGCGCGTTAAGCTGGGCGCGGATCCGACGGCGCCCGACATCCACCTGGGCCACACAGTCGTGATCCGCAAACTTCGCGCATTCCAGGAGCTGGGCCACACGGCGATTTTTCTCATCGGCGACTTCACCGGAATGATTGGCGATCCTTCGGGTAAGAACGCCACACGACCTCAACTCACTCGCGAAGAGATCGAGGCCAATGCCGAAACGTACAGGCAGCAGATCTTCAAGCTGCTCGATCCGGAAAAGACAGTAATTGAATTCAACTCTCATTGGATGAACACGCTGGGCTCGGCAGGTTTTTTGCGACTCTCTTCACATGTCACCGTGAGGCAGATTCTTGAACGCGACGATTTTCAACAGCGACTGGAAGCGAATCGACCACTCGCGCTGCACGAAGTTATGTACCCGCTGGTGATGGCTTACGACTCAGTTGCGCTCGAGGCTGATGTTGAGCTGGGCGGAACGGATCAGAAGTTCAACTTGCTGATGGGCCGCAATCTGCAAAGAGAGTACGGGCAGGAGTCGCAGGTCGCGATGGTCATGCCGCTGTTGGAAGGAACTGACGGCGTGCAGAAGATGTCGAAGAGTTTGGGAAACTACATCGGCATCAGCGAGCCGCCGCAGGAGATCTTCGGCAAGGTGATGTCGATTTCCGACGATCTGATGTGGCGTTATTACGAGCTGTGCACCGATCTTTCGCCGAGTGCGATAGCTTCGCTTCGTGAAAGCGCCAACGCAGGTCAGCGTAACCCGCGCGACATAAAGGCCGACCTCGCCAAACGGATCGTCGCCGACTTCTATTCCGACGCCGAGGCGCATAAGGCTGAAGAAGAGTTCAATTCGATGTTCCGGAACAAGCAGGCACCGGATGTTATCGAGGAGCGAGCTTTGGAATCCGGACTTTGGAAATTGCCGCGATTGCTGGTTGAACTAGGTCTGGTCTCATCGATGGCGGAAGCCCGTCGAATGATCGAGCAAGGCGGAGTTTACGTTGAAGGTGAACGGCGCACCCAAACTGACTTTGAACTCAGCTTCAGTGCAGATCAGTCGTACTTGATCCAGGTTGGAAAGCGTAAATTCATGCGCGTGAAGGGCCGCAGATGAACGCAGATGACGCCGATCTGATCTGCGTCATCTGCGTTCATCTGCGGCTAAGATCCGATGGCTGAAGACATTCTGATCATCGAAACGCCTGAGCGTGTGCCCTTGCACTTTGCGCTGGCGTCGATCGGAAACCGCTTTCTGGCATGTGCCATCGACCACACGATTCAAGGACTTTCGTTGGCGCTCATCGCCGTCGCCTCCATCATACTGGCGAACTATTCGAGCATCGAACGAGCGCTGTCGACAGCGCCGAAGTGGGTCTATGCGGTAATGATCCTGCTCCTGTTTTTCACGTTCTCCGGTTACTTCGCATTCTTCGAATGGATTTGGAGTGGACAAACTCCAGGCAAGCGCTGGTTGAAGTTACGTGTGATTCGCGAGGATGGACGCCCAATTACTTTCTGGGAGGCATCAGTACGAAACCTGCTGCGCAGTTTCGACATGATGCCGTTTCCGTTTTATTCGATCGGCTTGATCAGCGTCTTCTCGACAACTCGCGATCAGCGTGTGGGCGACATGGTGGCTGGGACGGTTGTTGTTCGTGAACGCGAAGCAGAAGCGCCTGAGTTCTCGCAAGTCTTTGCCACGCCCGTGAGCGATCCGGCGCTTCGTCGATCGTTCAAGCCGGTCAACTTCACTGCCAGTTTGAGCACGCTCACCGAGCCGGAGATCCAGGTAGTAGAAACATTTCTGCGTCGTCGCTGGGAACTGTCTGATGTGCCGCGTCAGTGGATGGCGTGGCGAGTCTCACTGCCGATTCTTTATAAAATTCGACCTGCCTACGACCTCGCCACCTTCACGTACGAAGGCTTCTTAGAGGAACTACTGCACCGCTACCTGCAAGAGCATCGCTTCCGGGATTGAGAGTGATTTGACGATCTATTTTGGGTTTGTTAGCCTTCAGGGTTTCGACTGAGGCGATTTTTACAACAGGGGTTACGGAATGAGTAAAGACGTTTTCATATTGGGAGGTAAGCGCACGCCGATGGGTGAATACGTCGGCGCGCTGAAAGACGTATCGGCAATTGATCTCGGCGCAGTCGCAGCACGCGGCGCCCTGGAAGCAACCGGTGTTAACGCTGACGAAATCGATCACACTGTAATTGGGAATGCATTGCAAACTTCCGGCGACGCGATTTATGGAGCTCGTCACGTAGCGTTGAGGGCTGGTGTGCCTTTCGATCGTCCGGCACTGACGGTTAATCGACTCTGCGGCAGTGGCATTCAGTCGATCGTTTCAGGCGCGCACATGATTCAGCTCGGCGAAGCGCGGACTTGTTTGGTTGGTGGCATGGAATCGATGTCGCAAGCGCCACATGTTATCCGTGGAGCGCGATCGGGCTTCGCGTTAGGCCAGGGCAAACTCGAAGATAGTTTGATGGTTGCGCTGCTAGATACTTACTGCAACACACCGATGGCTGGAACCGCGGAAAACCTGGCGCGCAAATTCGAGATTTCGCGCGAGGAACAGGACAAGTACGCACTACGATCCCAGCAGGAGACGAAGCGCGCTAAAGATGCCGGCTTTTTTGCTCAAGAGATCGTTCCGGTGGAAGTGGAGACGCGTAAAGGCACCGTTCAAGTGAATGAGGACGATCATCCACGACCGGAGACCACGCTCGAAGGTTTGGCTAAACTGAAACCGGCGTTTGCCCGGGATGGTTTTGTCACTGCGGGGAATGCTTCCGGGATTGTCGACGGTGCGGCAGCTCTTGTGATTGCCGGAGAGGAGTTTATGAAGGAGAAAGACCTTACTCCGATGGGCCGGATCGTGAGTTGGGCTTACGCGGGAGTTGAACCGGAGATCATGGGCATCGGACCTGTTCCCGCGACTCGTGCGGCGCTTGCAAAGGCGGGTTTATCGCTTAACGACATCGACCTGATCGAAGTAAACGAGGCTTTTGCCGGACAGTATTTGGCAGTCGAGAAGGAGTTGGGACTCGACCGCAGCCGCACGAACGTCAACGGTGGCGCGATCGCGCTCGGCCATCCGCTAGGAGCGACTGGCACTCGCCTGGTGTTGACTGTGTTGCATGAACTTCATCGTCGCGGAAAACATTACGGTTTGGCGACTGCGTGCATCGGTGGCGGGCAGGGCATTGCGATGATCGTCGAGCGAGTGTGAAAGACAGGAGCCGCAGATTTACGGACGACGCAGATCAGATCCGATCTGCGGTATTCTGCGTAAATCTGCGGCTCGTTTTTCCCGATTTTTAGATTAAATCCAAATTCTTGTGCAGGTTCTGCCGGGGCCTTCACCTCTCTCCAGGAGTTAACTATTGGCACACATCGCTTTCGTTAAGCGAGGCGATCAAAAGCTTTATCCGGCACAACTATTGCGAAATTCAAATGAACGCTAATTGGCCCCCAGGCCTGGCTTTCATCTGACTCAATCTCTGTAACTCATTGGCTAAGGAGTTCCCTAGTATGTCGAGAATAGTAAGGTTCTCATTTGTGTGTCTTTTGGTGCTCGCTCTCAGCGCTGTGGCCTTTGGGCAATCGACCACCACTGGTTCAATCGGCGGCGTTGTCACTAATCCGAACAAAGAGGTCGTGGCGGGTGCTGCGGTTTCGGTAAAGAACATCGGAACGAATAAGGAAGATTCGGCCGAAACCGACGACACCGGACGTTTCAAGGTTGCAAACCTGCAACCGGGAGCCTATGCGGTGACGGTAAGTTCATCCGGCTTTAGTCCGATGACTGTTGACAACGTAACAGTCGAAGTCGGACGTGAGACGAATCTCGAGGTCGCATTGGCGGTTGGTCCGGTAACAGGACAGGTAGACGTCACCGCTGACGCGCCGGTGATCAATACGACCCAGCAGGATTTCTCCACCAACCTTAATCAGACTTCCATCAACGAACTTCCAGTCAATGGCCGTCGTTGGTCTAACTTCGCGATTCTTACGCCCGGCGCCGTTCCTGACGGAAACTTCGGCTTGATCAGTTTTCGCGGGATTTCCGGATTGCTGAACAACAGCACCGTTGACGGCGGCGACAACAATCAGGCCTTTTTCTCGGAAGAGAGAGGTCGTACGCGCAGTGCGTATTCGATCAGCCAGGCTGCTATTCGCGAGTTTCAGGTTAACACGTCAAACTTCGCTGCTGAATACGGACGCTCCGCGGGTGGTGTGATTAACGCGGTGACCAAGTCCGGAACCAATGAGTTTCACGGTTCGGCGTTCTTGTACGACCGTAATAACAAATGGGGAGCGCGTAACCCGAACACATTCATCAATCGGTTAGTCAACGGAGTTTCTACTCGTGAGGCGTTCAAGCCGAAGGACGTACGCTACCAGTTTGGCGGAACGATTGGTGGACCAATAGTCAAAGATTCGCTGTTTTTCTTCTTCAGCTATGACGAACAGAGACGTAATTTTCCCGGAGTCGCGGTTTTCAGTACTCCCGGTTACCTCAATACGGTCAACCGCTGTGCTTCTGCGTCCGCTCCCGGATGTACAGCGGCTCTATTCACAGCGTCATTAAGGAATCCCGCTCGCGCGCTGACTGACACCCAGATTGACTCTGCGTTGAGCTTTATTAACGACCTGACCGGCGAGGTGCCGCGTCGTGGAGATCAAAGGCTATTTCTGCCCAAGATCGATTGGCAAGTAAATTCGAATCACCAATTCAGCGCTACCTATAATCGATTGAGATGGAAGTCGCCCGCGGGAGTTCAAACCGGAGCGACCGTCACACGCGATCGTGCCGGTTTCGGCGACGACTTTGTTGAGACTGACTCACTCAATCTGCGTTTGGCTTCAACCCTGTCGAGCCAGCTCATCAATGAATTTCGTTTCCAATTCGCTGACGAGCTCAACTCACAATTCGCGCAACCACCACTTCCAAGCGAGCCCACTACCGCAAATGGCTTTTCGCCTCAGGTGGCTTTGACTAACGGAATCACGTTTGGCAAAGCGACCTCGCTCGATAGAGTAGCTTTACCTGATGAGAGACGGTTCCAAGTCGCCGATTCGATTACCTACACAACCGGGAACCACACTTTCAAGTTTGGCACGGATATCAATCGTGTAAGAGATATCGACGATAACCTCTTCACAGGAGCCGGGTCCTACACTTATGGCAACATCAACGACTTTATCGTTGACTGGGTGAATTTCACGACAAACGGATCGTTGAGGACTGCGGGAGCCTTATGTTCAACCTCCACCCGAACTGCCGGAAAATGCTACACCTCAAACTATAGCCAGGGTTTCGGTCAACCTCGCTTCGAATTGAGAACTACTGACTGGGCCTTCTTTGCCCAGGACGACTGGCGTGTTACACCACGGCTCACACTCAATTTAGGAGTGCGTTGGGACTATGAACAGTTTCCGCAGCCTTTCCTGGTAAATCCAGCTTTGCCGCAAACTGCCAACCGGCCGAGTGACAAGAATAATTTTGGTCCGCGAATCGGTTTTGCAGCGGATGTGAGTGGTGATGGCAAGACCAGCGTGCGCGGCGGTTATGGGATTTACTATGGTCGAATAAACGGCACGATCATTATCAATTCTCTGATCAATACCGGCCTCAGCACCGGTCAAGCCGTCAGTTCAGTGCCGGCTGCTTGCCCGAGTACTCCGACGCCCGGTACCTCAGCCAATACGACCTGCCCGACCCCAGCCAGCGTTCCGTTGGGTAATCCAGCAGCTCCCCTGTTTCCGAATATTTTAGCGAGCGCGCCTGCGGGAACTGCCGCCGTCAACTACTTTAGGAATGGTTTCCAAAATCCGCTCATCCATCAGGGTGACGTGATTATTGAACGCGAAGTCGCACGCAACACCGTGATTTCCGCGAGCTATTTGTTCAGTTATGGAAACCACTTAACCACTTTCGTGGATACGAACTTGAATCCACCGAGCGCGCAGGGAAGAGTAAACATCGTCGATGGTCCATTCGCGGGCCAGGTTTGGGCATTTCCTTACTACCGCGGAACCAGGCCCAACACGAATTTTGGGAATATCCTCGAGATTCGCGACAGCATTTCGACGAAGTATCACGCGTTAGTCTTGCAGGCCAATCGACGGCTGACCAATGGTCTGCAATTTCAGAGCAGCTACACGTTGTCGCGGGCACAGGACAACGGTGGATCGCAGAGTTCAAATACTTTCACGCCTGGATTTTCCGCTCTCTTCGATCCACTCGATCCGCAGGGAGATAATGGTCTGTCTCCCTTTGACCGGCGTCATAAGTTCGTAGCGAGCGTTGTTTACAACACCGACTTCGAGGGACTTAACGGGGCTGGAAAAGCGATCTTGAATGGATGGACGATTGCACCAATCGTCAACCTGTATTCAGGATTCCGCTACACTGCGGTGACTAATGCTTTCACGCCTCCTTCTTCTGGCGCCACAAATGTTGCTACGGCTTCTACTTTCGGCGCCAGCCAGGCAGGCGGCATTAACGGTTCGAATGGATCGCTTCGTTTCGGCTTGACGCCAAACAACGAATTCCATACTCCGTCAATCCAGTATGTCGATCTTCGTCTCTCGCGACGCTTTACAATCAAGGAGAATGCGAAGATCGAATTCCTTGCGGAAGGCTTCAACATTTTCAATCGCACGCAGGTGACGGGAGTGAACAACCGGATGTATGTACTCTCGGCCTCCGGCGGGAACGTGATCGCTACGTTCGATCCGACGTTCGGTACACCGAGCGATCTTTCGAATGGATTTTTCTTCCGCGAACGTCAGATTCAATTGGCCGTTCGCTTTGAGTTTTAGCTAACAAAGCAGTTACCAAACTAACCGGGTAGGCTTGATATTCAAGTCTACCCGGGTTTTTTTTCAGCCACGAAGAAGCACAAAATGTTTTGTGCCTTTGTGTTTCTTTGCGGCAGTCCTACGGGAAAACGAATCAGCCTAATGCGTGTCACAGATATTTAATGGCATTTAATGGTTTGAAAGGTAAGTAAAAGCTTGCGAAAGGGTAGCTAAGCGTGATAGAAATCGCGTTCTTGCAAGCCCTTTGCAACATTCCATCTGAATTGATTTTAGTTGCTCACAAAACTGGCTAAACACGGGCGCAGCCCGAGGGGCTGAGGCGCATTCAACTGTTAACTCATTGCCTAAGGAGTTCCCCAATGAAAATAATAAGGCTCTCTTTTGTAACTCTGTTGGTGCTCGCTCTCAGCGCTGTGGCCTTTGCGCAGTCGACGACCACCGGCGCAATTGGAGGCGTGGTCACTAATCCGAATAAGGAGGTCGTGGCGGGTGCCGCGGTTACGGTCAAAAATATCGAAACCAACAAGGAAGATTCGGCTACGACCGACGACACCGGGCGTTTCAAGGTAGCAAACCTGCAACCGGGAAATTATGCAGTGACGGTGAACTCGTCCGGCTTTAGTCCGATGACCACGGAAAACGTCACGGTTGAAATCGGACGCGAGACAAACCTCGAGATCGCGCTCTCAGTTGGCCCAGTAACTGGCCAGGTAGACGTCACCGCTGAGGCGCCCGTTATCAACACCACTCAGCAGGACTTCTCGACCAACGTCAATCAAACTTCCATCAACGAACTTCCAATCAACGGTCGTCGTTGGTCAAACTTCGCGCTGCTGACGCCCGGCGCGGTACCCGACGGCACCTTCGGGCTGATCAGCTTCCGCGGCATCTCCGGATTGCTGAACAACAACACGATCGACGGTGGAGACAACAACCAGGCATTCTTCGCCGAGGAACGTGGCCGAACACGTATCAGCTACTCGATTAGCCAGGCTGCTATTCGCGAGTTTCAGGTCAATACTTCGAGCTACTCAGCCGAGTATGGCCGCTCCGCAGGCGGCGTGGTCAACGCGATCACGAAGAGCGGTACGAACGATTTTCACGGCGGCGGGTTCTACTATCAGCGCAACAACAGGTGGGGCGCTCGTAATCCGCTGGCAGTCCGGCAGGAAGTAATCAACGGCGTCTTTACTCCGGTTGGCTACAAACCAAAAGACGTGCGGCACCAATTCGGTGGTACGATCGGTGGTCCAATCGTAAAAGACACCGCTTTCTTCTTCTTCAGCTACGATCAACAGAAACGTAACTTTCCCGGCTTAGCGGTGTTTGGTCAGAACGGTTTTTTGAACCTGAGCTCCAGTAATCGTACCGCTCTTGTTGCGCGTGGCCTGACAAACACGCAGATCGATAACACGCTTGCCTTTCTCTCCACCCTTTCGGGTCCGGTTCCCAGGACGGGCGACCAAAAGCTTTTCCTGCCGAAGGTGGACTGGGTCATAAATGACAAGAACACTTTCACCGTAAGCTACAACCGCCTTCGTTGGGTCTCGCCCGCTGGGATTCAGACGCAAGCGACTAACACACGGGCTGTCGACAACTTTGGCGACGACTTTGTCGAAATTGACGCGCTCAATGCGAAGCTGGCTTCTACTCTCACGCCCAACCTTCTGAACGAGTTTCGCTTCCAGTGGGGTCGTGACAATGAGTTTCAGTTTAGTCAGCCGCCGATTCCCGGTGAGCCAACGAACGCAGTTGGTGGCAGGTCGCCGCAAACAATTCTCGTCGGTACGTCAACGTTTTCGTTCGGTATGCCGGAGTTTCTCGAGCGTGCTTCGTTTCCGGATGAGCGGCGCTGGCAGTTTGCCGACACAGTGACGATGACGTCCGGCAATCACACGTTCAAATTTGGCGGGGATGTCAACTTTGTCAAAGACATCATCAACAACCTGCGGTTCTCCGGGGGCGAGTTCAACTACACCGGAGCGACAACCGGAATCGCTGATTTCATTGTCGACTACGTTAACTTCCAAACAAACGGCGCTATTCGCGCGCTGTCTGCGACGCCGAATGGCAATAACGGACTCTGCGTTAGTTCAACCCGACGTGCCGGAAAGTGCTACGCCGGCAACTTCAACCAGGGTTTTGGTGTTCTTGGTCTGAATATGAAGACCACCGACCTCAACTATTTCATCCAGGACGACTGGCGCGTCAGTCCCAGATTCACATTGAATCTCGGTTTGCGTTATGAGTACCAGCGAAATCCGAATCCGGTGAATGTGAATCCGCTCCTGCCGCAGACCAACAACAAGGTCGACGATCGAAATAACTTTGGTCCACGCGTAGGATTCGCCCTGGATCTAAATGGCGACGGCAAAACCAGCATCCGTGGTGGTTGGGGACTCTATTACGGACGCGTCATCAACTCGACCGTTTACAACGCGCTGGTTAATACCGGCGTCGGCATCGATCAAGGTCAACGACAGTTCACCACCAGCGCGTCCAATCTGCCGGCTGCTTGTACTGGTACCACGCCACCAACATCCGCCGACAATTGCGCGTTCATGCCGATCTACCCAAATCTGATCAGCGCCTCGAATCCACCAGTTGGCGCAGTGCAGTTCTTCGACGACGATTTTCAGTTGCCTCAGATTCACCAGTGGGATTTTATTTTCGAACGAGAGATCGCGAGAAACACCGTCGTCTCCGCTTCCTACCTGGGGAGCTTCGGCAATTCGCTGCCAAACTTCGTTGATACCAACTTGCCGAGGCCCGTCCGCACGGTTGCACTGAGTATCGTTGGTGGGCCATTCGCCGGCCAGACGTACCTTACGCCGTTGTTCGCTGGACCAAGACCTGACACTCGGTTCCTGCAGTTGACGGAAATCCGCAGCGACGTGTATTCCAAGTATCACGCGCTGGTGTTGCAGGCTAACCGCCGTCTGACGAAAGGACTCCAGTTCCAGACGAACTACACGTTGTCACGTTCTTCCGACAATGGTCAGACCTCGCAAACGTTTACTGCTAACAACGTGCCTTTCAATGCGTTTGA
Organism: Acidobacteriota bacterium; assembly: GCA_046730815.1. Classification (GTDB taxonomy): domain Bacteria; phylum Acidobacteriota; class Blastocatellia; order Pyrinomonadales; family Pyrinomonadaceae; genus PSRF01. The sequence continues at coordinate 13,023 of JBKPJS010000581.1, read as the reverse complement.
CCAGTCGAATGAGAATGGACTTTCGGCTTTCGACCGGAGACAGAAGTTTGTGGCGAGTGTGGTCTACAATCCGAATCCGTTCTCGGATGGACCAGCGAAGCACATTTTCAATGGTTGGACGATTGCGCCCATTTTCAACGCTTTCTCAGGGGCGCGATTTACCGGAAACATAGCCAACAGCATCAACCCGCAGTCGTTTGGTTTCGCTTCCAATCAGACGCCTGCGGGCGGTGCAAACGGCTCCGGCGGTGCGAACAGGTTTTCGCTCGTGCCGCGTAATTTCTTCAAGCAGCCGAATATCTGGTACCTTGATGCACGGCTTTCACGTCGTTTCAGTCTCACTGAAAGTGTGAAACTCGAGCTGCTGGCGGAAGGCTTCAACGTCTTCAACCGCACGCAGGTCACCCTCGTTAACACCACTATCTATAACCTTGCCGGTTCCACGTTGACCTTTAATGGAGTCGGTACAAATCCTTTCCGGAATGTCACGGGCGCTGACAGTACTCTGTTCCGCGAGCGTCAGGTGCAGCTCGCTGCGCGCTTCGAGTTCTGATCAGTCGGGACGGCAAAAACTTGAATGGGCGTGCTCTTTACCGAGCGCGCCCTTTTTGTGCCTTTTGTGCGTCTTTGTGGCTTTGTTTATAATGCCCGGTCTTTTCCATTTTCATTACCGTTCCTAAGAGGGGAAACCTACAAATTGGCGAACGAACAGTTTGACGTGACGATTATCGGCAGTGGACCTGGCGGTTATGTGGCAGCGATTCGAGCCGGTCAATTAGGACTCAAAACAGCAATTATCGAGAAGGACAATCGACTCGGCGGCACCTGCACGCTCCGTGGGTGTATTCCCACGAAGCAGATGTTGATGTCGGCCCATGTCTACGAACAGATGCAGCACGCGGCCGATTTTGGCGTGCAAGCTTCTGCCATTCAATTAGCTTTCGCGGATGTGCAGAAAAGAAAAGACAAGGTCGTGCTGAAAAACTCGAAGGGCATCGAGTACCTGATGAAGAAGAACAAAGTCACTGTCTTCAAAGGCACAGGCAAGCTCGCGCTGCCCGGCAAAGTCGAAGTCACCGACGCTGAGGGAAAAAAGCAGACGCTTCAGACCAAAAACATCATCATCGCCACGGGTTCCGTTGTGCGGCCAATCCCAGGTTTTGAAACCGACGGCAACCACGTCGTAAACAGCGATCACATCCTCGAGCTTCAGCAGGTCCCGAAGTCGTTGATTGTGATGGGTGCGGGCGCAGTGGGTGTGGAGTTTGCTTCAGTGTATTCGCGCTTTGGCGCCGAGACGACAATCGTGGAGTTGCTGCCGCGGATCGTGCCGTTGGAAGACGAAGAAGTTTCGAAAGAGCTCGAACGCAGTTTTCGCAAGCGTGGGATCAAGTCGCAGGTAGACACAAAACTCGAGAAGCTGGAGAAGACTGAATCGGGTGTACGCGTGACCGGCAAGACTTCGAAAGGCGAAGCAGTTAGTCTCGAAGCGGAGATGCTGCTGGTCGCAGTCGGGCGAATGCCTTACACCGAAGGCCTTGGACTTGAAGGCTCTAAGATCAAAGTTGAAAAGGGATTTATTCTGGTAGACGAATTTCAGCAGACGGCCGAAAAAGGTGTGTACGCTATAGGCGACGTGGTGCCGACGCCCTTGTTGGCCCACCTTGCTTCGAAGGAAGGGATTGTCGCGGTCGAGCATCTCGCCGGCAGGAAAGACGTGCGGCCCATCAATCTGCGCCTCGTGCCAAACTGCACTTACTGCGATCCGGAAGTCGCTTCCGTCGGGCTGACAGAAGCGAAGGCAAAAGAGCAGGGCTACGACGTCAAGGTAGGGAGGTTTCCGTTTTCGGCTTCGGGCAAGGCACGCATAATCGGTGAGGAAGAAGGCTTCGTAAAGATCGTCAGTGAAAAGAAGTACGACGAAATCCTGGGCGTGCATATCATTGGCCCACATGCGACGGAGTTGATCGCTGAAGCTTGCGTGGCCATGCAGCTCGAATCGACGGCCGACGAACTCGGACGAACGATGCACGCGCATCCGACTATCTCAGAGGCAGTGATGGAAGCTGCCGAAGGCGTTCACGATCTCGCAGTGCATATTTAGAAGAGCCATCCACAGATTACGCAGATATGTAAAAAGAATTTCTGTGTAATCTGTGGATGGTTCTCAAATGTTTACGACCATGGACCAAGAGCCAAAAAAAGACCGTCGCCGTCGCCGTTCAGCGCGTCCTCGTTTTCAAATGCGCGTCAGCACCAAATATGCGCCTCGCAAATCGGTTGACGGCAAGCCGCTAAGCTGTTCGACCGAGACCACGCTCAAGCCCGAGCAGCACCTAGAGCTCTATCGCTATCTCAAACTTACCCGGCTCGTTGAAGAACGGTTGGTGAATCTTTATCGCCAAACGAAAGTCGTCGGTGGTGTGTTTCGCTCTTTGGGTCAGGAGGCTACCGCGGTCGGCAGCGCCTACGCACTTCAGCCCCAGGACTTCGTCACGCCGTTGATAAGAGACCTTGGCGCCGTTCTCGTAAAAGGCATCCGCCCGCGCGAGATCTTCGCGCAATACATGGCGAAAGCGTGGGGACCATCGGGTGGAAGGGATCTCAACATCCATTTTGGCGACATGCAGAGGGGATTCATTGGTCCAATCTCCCACCTGGGCGACATGATTCCCGTGATGACTGGAGTTCTGCTCGGCGGTCGCATGCAAAAGAAGAAGCTCGTCGCTATTGCTTACATCGGCGACGGCGGCATGAGCACTGGCGCATTCCACGAGGGACTCAACTTCGCCGCCGTGCAGCGATTACCATTGATCGTGATCGCCGAACACAATCATTACGCGTATTCAACTCCGACCAGCCTGCAAACCGCCGTGCGAGATTTGGCCGAGAAGGCTGCGGGTTATGGCATTCCGGCGCACATCGTCGACGGTAACGACGTGGTTGCGTGTTATGAAGTCACACGACACGCGGCTGAGTATGCGCGACGCGGAGGCGGCGCGGTGTTGATTGAAGCGAAGACTTATCGCCGCAAGGGACACGCGGAACACGACGATCAGCGTTACGTTAAGGCTGGAGAGATCGAATGGTGGGAGAAAAACAACGATCCAATCGATCGTTACGAACATTACCTGCTGGAATGCAACTTAGCGACTAAAGAAAAGCTCGAAGAGATCGTTGCGGGTGTTCTCCGAGAGATTGACGAAGACTGCGCCTGGGCTGAATCTTCACCGATGCCCGAAAGCGAGCAAGCGGCGTACGGCGTTTTTGATAACAACATCGTACCGCCCGCATTCAGACCGAAAGTTCTGGAGGGGTAAACTATGGTTTTTCCAATGAGCCATAAATATAGACGTACCGAAGGTACCTCACTTACCGGAGGAAAAGGAATGGGATTGGTGTATGCGGAAATTGAGCTGCTAAATGGAGATGATCTCGCTTTTACTCGACGCGGGAGTCTGCCTGAAAACGAGATTCGAAGAATTACTATTAACGCATTAGTCGACAGCGGCGCCTTGGACCTTGTTATAAACGAAGAGGTCCAGCAACAACTTAAGTTGCCTGTTCTTCATCAGCGAACTATATGGTTGGCCGATGAGACACAGCGGCAAGTCGACATGGTTGGTCCTGTGGAGGTTCGTTTCGAAAACCGGAGTACGATCGTAAAGGCTATCCTTTTGCCAGGTGCTGAAGAGATCTTGTTAGGTGCAATTCCGCTGGAAGGTCTCGACGTAGTCATAGACCCGACACGCGAAAAGCTCGTGGTAAATCCAAAATCGCCGAACATTGCAACGTCCAAGATTAAACAAGTCAGCCTGAGTATTTAACGATGTCAACTGCTCTCAAAAAAGAACACAAATCTGCGCGACCGGAACGTGGCGGGCAAGCGACGATGGTCGAGGCGATCCGCCAGGGAATCTGGGAGGAGATGGAACGCGACGCGACCGTGTTTGTGATCGGCGAAGATGTCGGCGCCTATGGCGGAGCTTTCAAGGTTACTGACGGATTAATCGACGAGTTTGGGAAACAGCGAGTTATCGATACACCGATATCTGAAGGCGCGATCGTCGGTGCGGCGTGTGGCGCGGCCTTGATGGGTATGCGCCCGGTCGCGGAGTTTCAGTTTATTGATTTTATTTCCGCCGGGTTCGATCTGCTCACGAACTACGCTGCGAAATGTCGTTATCGCTGGGGCGCAAATATAGCGGCGGTTTTTCGTGGTCCATGTGGCTCAGGCGTACGGTCCGGACCGTTTCATTCGCTGAACGCCGAATCGTTTTTCCTGAACACTGCGGGACTCAAGATTGTCGAGCCATCGACGGCTTACGATGCTAAGGGTTTAATCAAAGCAGCGATTCGCGATCCCGATCCGGTGCTCTTCTTCGAACACAAAAAACTTTATCGCTTGCCGCGTCTGCGTGAAGAACTACCTGCGGATGATTACATCGTCGAGATTGGCAAAGCACGCGTCGTGCACGCCGGACGCGATTTGTCGATCATCACTTTTGGCGCGATGGTGCTGACTGCACTCGACGCCGCTGAGGAACTCGAGAAAGAGGGTCTCGACGTCGAAGTTATTGACTTGAGGACGCTCGCGCCACTCGATAGAGACGCCATACTCGCGAGTGTGAAGAAGACCAGCAAAGCGATCGTGCTGCACGAAGCATCGCGCACTGGCGGCATCGGCGGCGAGATCACAGCCATGCTCGCGGAAGAGGCGTTTGAATGGCTTGACGCGCCCGTCGTGCGTGTTGCGTCAATCGATACGCCGGTACCGTATTCGCCGCCGCTGGAAGATTACTATTTGCCGCAAACAAAAGATGTCGTCGATGCGGCTCGGAAGCTGGCGGCGTATTAATGAAGTCATTTTACAGGATTACAGGATTAGACCTGATTTACATGATAATCCTATTAATCATGTACATCCTGTAAAACTGATTTTGGATTGAGACGGAGAACAGATGAGCACTGAAGTGGTGATGCCGCAAATGGGTGAGTCCATTGCGGAGGGAACGATTACAAAGTGGCTGAAGAAAGTCGGCGAGCGTGTTGAGCGTGATGAGCCGCTCTTTGAGATTTCGACTGATAAGGTCGATGCGGAGATTCCTTCGCCGGCCGCGGGAACGTTAACAGAGGTCCGGTTCAAAGAGGGCGACACGGTAGAAGTCAATACAGTCGTGGCCGTGCTTGATGGCGATCAGTCGTCTGCGGCAGCACCGCCTGCAGCAAAGCCCCTCGAGGAGAAACCCGCGGCAACCGCAGCAGCGCCAGCACCGCAGCCAGTAGCGACTCCTGCGCCTCCACCTCCAGCATCAACGCCAGTGCCGCCTCCGCCAGTCGAAGTAAAACCATCATCACCACCAGCTCCGCCCGCCGAGCCTGCGGCCGGCAAAGATGGAAGCGTTGCGAGTGCAGACGAACTTCGGCGCACCAAGTCGAGCCCGCTGGTCCGGAAAATCGCGCAAGAGCACGGAGTCGATATTTCAAAACTCGAAGGCACGGGCTTAAGTGGTCGAGTAACCAAAAACGACATACTGAGTTTTATCGAGTCAGGAACTGCAGCAGCGCCGCCCCAGACTCAGCCTCAGCCGAGAGCGGAAGTCGCCGCGCCGGTCGCGTCTCGAGTTCAGGAAGTCGCTGCACCGTCGCCTCCGAAGCCACAAGCCGGAGATCGCGTCGAGCAGATGAGTGTGATGCGCAAGAAGATCGCCGAGCACATGGTCCTGTCCCGGCGTACTTCGGCACACGTCACTACGGTCTACGAGATCGATATGACGCGCATCGCGAGGCTTCGCGATCAACATCGCGATGCGTTCTACGAACGTACCGGCACCAAGCTCACGTTCATGCCCTTTATTTTTGAAGCGGTGAACAAGGCGCTGCGAAAGTTTCCCATCTTTAATGCGCAGGTCAACGGCGATCAGATCATCTACAAGCAGGACATCAATCTCGGAATGGCTGTGGCGCTCGATTGGGGATTGATCGTTCCGGTCATCAAACGCGCTGACGACTTGAGTATCTCTGGTCTGGCCCGTGCTGCAAACGATCTTGCCGACCGCGCGCGAACGAAACAGCTTAAGCCTGACGAAGTCACCGGAGGAACGTTCACGATCACGAATCCAGGCGTCTTTGGTGGTCTATTCGGTACACCGATTATCAATCAGCCGCAACTCGCAATTCTCGGAGTTGGAAAAATTGAGAAGCGGGCCAAGGTTATGACCACTGAAGACGGCGACGACTTTATCGGCATCCGTTGGATGGCCTATTTCGCGCTCAGCTTCGACCATCGAGTCATTGACGGCGCTGATGCTGAACGGTTCCTTGCATTCGTTAAGGAACAACTGGAGGCGGGGGATTTCTCGGTCTAAAACAGTTCACGTAAAGGCGCAAAGACGGCAAAGGATCAATGAATTCTTTGCCGTCTTTGCGTCTTTGCGCGAGACTTTCGTGTCATCCTTGTGAAGATCGTCAATGCAGTTTCGTAAGCAACCGGCTGCTTATTGCGATAAAGTGGTGATTCGATGAAGAAATGCGGAGGCTATTGACTTAGCTTCGGCGAAGGTCTAAGAGATGTCATCCGCAAAATTTAACTCGCGGGAGGCGAGGAGCGAGGACTCGCCATTGTCAGCTTGAAGAAGACGCGCGTTCAAGGAGCGCGTTAACTTGATTAACAGTTTGAAGGAGATAAATCGATGGTATTCACTAAACATAAATTGTTTGCCCCGGCAGTGCTTACTACCTGCCTGTTAGTCTTCTCAGCCTCCCCACTCCTGGCCCAAGATACAACCAACCCGGCCGGCTCGCGCACCGTCGCCAGCGGCCAGAAGATGAAGCTCAAGGGTGTGGTCACCCGGCGAGATTCAGATACGTTCACCGTCCGCGACATGAATGGCGTGGACACAGTGGTGCGCCTGAGCGACAGGACCAGTGTAAAGACCAAAGGTGGTTTCCTGCGCGGCGGCACGAACTACGCACAGACCAGCATTCTGCGCGGCTTGAACGTAGAGGTTGAAGGGCGTGGTAATGGTTCAGGTGAGTTGGATGCAGAGAAGATCAGGTTCAACGAAGCAGATATGCGCGTAGCACGCGCGGTTGAATCCCGTGCGGCGCCGCTCGAAGAGAGAGCGACCGACACTGAAACCAAGCTCACCCAGGTTGAAGCCAACGCGCAGCGTCTATCAGGTCAGTTGGATGAGCTCGCTGCCGTTTCCAACGCAGCACGAGGCGGCGCGAAAGCGGCGCAGGCAACTGCGGATGCGGCTGTCGCTGGTGTCAACGCAACTAACGAGCGCATCTCTGCTCTCGACGATTACACACCGCAGAGCACTGCCGCTGTGAATTTCAAATCCGGCAGCGCAGTGCTTTCACCTGAGTCGAAGACAACGCTTGACGACATTGCCAGCAAGGCTTTGAACGCCAAGGGCTATGTGCTCGAAGTTTCAGGTTTCGCGGATTCGCGCGGCAGCGTCAACCTTAATCGTGCGTTGAGTCAGCGTCGTGCTGATGCGGTAATTCGTTACCTGGTTGAGAGTCACAATATCCCACTGCGGCGGATCGTTACGCCGTACGGCTACGGTGAAATGCAACCCGTTGCGGAGAACACTTCGAAGGAAGGCCGGGCGCAGAATCGACGCGTTGAGATCAAGTTGCTTGTGAACAAGGGCCTGACTTCTCCATCGCCGACGATGAACCCGGGAACTTCGGGTTCGGGCAACTAATCAAGCAGCGGAGTCCTGCTGGTGCAACTCCGCGAATGTGACGTGGCACCAAAGAGTCATGGATCATGCCGTCAGAACGCGGTAGGATAGGTTGACATGCAGCCAGCAAATCTGGCGGCATGAGACAGACTCGAGGGTGCCAAGATGATTCTGGGGGTTGAGAAAAAACTTTTGTGGCCGGCGTTCCTGATTGGAGTGCTGGCCATTTTTCTGTCTACACCGATTGTGCAGGGGCAAACAGTCAAAGAGATGCCGGCCCCGCCTCCGCCTTGGAAAGCCAAACCGACGCCAACGCCGAAGCCGCCTGAACAGGAAGTGCTCGACGTTGTTAAGGTCACGTCAAATCTGGTGATGGTGCCGGTGTCAGTAACTGATCAGCAGGGCCAGGCTGTTCAGGGACTTCAGGTTGCTGATTTCCGCCTGTTGGAGGAAGGCAAGCAACAGGAGATTTCCGGAATTGGTGATCCCGAGCAAGTGCCTTTGGCGATTGCGTTGCTGTTTGACATCTCGAGCAGCACTAGTCAAAAAGGCTTTTTTGCGTCGCAGCAGAACGCGGCTGCGACGTTTCTCAAGCTGGTGATGAAGCCGGCTGACAAGGCTGCCATATTTACCATCACTGACAAAGCGACAATGATCCAGCCGCTCGCCTCAGCCGAAACGTCAGCCGCAAAGATGTTGACGATTCCAGCGGCGACCGGTCCTGTGCCGACATCGTTCTACGACACTGTAATAGCTGCGGCAAAGTATTTGACGGATAGTGCCCCGAGCAATTACCGGCGAGTCATCGTTGTGCTATCGGATGGTGACGATAACTTCAGCACACAGATTCGCGACTTGTCGATCGCAGAAGCGCGGGCGGCGCAAAATGGGCAGCAAACGTTTTCCAGCACGCGGGCGGGTTTGCAGGAACGTCACCGGCGCGCGGTCCAGGAAGTTCAGAAGGAAGTGCAGAAGGCGGACGTGATTTTCTATTCGGTGAATCCGGGTGGTCCATCAGTGAAGTTGAATCAGATCGCGATGCGGGCTGAGAGCGGTATGGAAGCGATCGCGGAGACTACGGGCGGCACGGCGTTCGTTCCGGATTCCGATCAGGATCTCCAGCGGGTGTTTCGACAGGTCGCGGCAGAGTTGCGAGGGCAATACCTGCTTCAATACTACGGCAATTCGGACGCTCCTCCGGCTGTGTTCAGGCGAATTCAGGTTGCTGTTCCGGCGCGCAATGACGTGCGCGTCCGCGCCCGCCAGGGTTACTATCCGAAGAAGCAGTAAGACTGATCATTGCCGATTGCCGATTAAATTGGCAATTGGAAATGGACAATTGGCAATGCTCTCTATTGCCTCATCACGACCAGCACATCTGCTAATCGATTGATCACGTTGAGCAGTGTTCGACCAGCGGCGTCGAATTGATTAGCGGCTGCCTGCTCCTCAGCGGTTGCGGCGCCCGCCGCTACCCCGGCGAGTTTGATGTAGAACGGCTGGAGTTCAGGCGTCGCGCGAAAATCGATCTCCAATTTATCGAGCCCCTCACGAACATCCTGAATGGTGGTTCTGAGCCGCGTCTTGCTCTGCTGGGTTTGTTGCAGCACGGTGGGTGATGCCTCATTTCTACGCGCAGCTTCGTCGGCTGCCGCAATGCTACTCGTCACTTTACCAAGCACGTAAATAAACTGGGTCAAAAGCTTGATTTGTTCAGCGACTCGCGTGGCGCCCGTGGTCCGCACCTGAGATACAGGTGGTGTTTTCGCAGCGGCCGGTTTCGGCCTGGTTGACCGGCCCCGTGTTTGCGAGAGCGCTGTAGAGGGAGCGAAAAGAATTACTGTCAGTAAAACGGTTGCGATGGGTTTCAAGTTGTTTCTCCTCTTCATGTTTTCAATTCCAATTGCGTCCCTCTTTTGAGGCGGGTAATTGTACCAGAGACCAACGCGGCTGTTAGAATGACGCCGAAAGCCCGCGATCTGGTTGCATGATGTCAATGAACGCAAGGAAGCTGTTGGTCCAACAATTAGGGCTGGTCGATTATGAATCAGCGCTTGCGATCCAGAAACATACCGAAGCGGCCGTAAAGGCCGGCACTCAGCCCGATACACTTCTGCTGCTCGAACACCCCCACACGCTAACCATCGGACGTCGCGGCGACAGCTCAGCAGTCCTGCTCGACACAGAGGGACTGCAAAAGAGGAACGTCACCCTATTTGAAACAAACCGCGGTGGAAAAGTGACCTATCACGGCCTGGGCCAGGTGGTCGGCTATCCGATCATCAACCTCAGCCCCGATCGCGAAGACGTCCACCGCTACGTGCGCGATCTGGAAGAAGTTTTGATTCGCACAATGTCGGATTTTGATATCGAAGCCTTTCGCATCGAAGGCTTGACCGGCGTTCATACCCAACGCGGCAAAGTCGCGGCGATTGGCGTGCACATCGCGCGCTGGGTTACAACTCACGGCTTTGCTTTGAACGTAAACACAGATCTCAGCTACTTCGATCTCATAATCGCCTGTGAAGGCGAGCCGGTGACTTCAATGGAGGAGTTGCTGGGCCACGAGACTAAATTGAGTGCGGTCGAAGATCGCATCGTGGACCACTTCTCCGAAGTTTTTTCTTATCAGTCTTTATCGGCGTTCATCTGTGGCTAATATGCTTAACATCGACATGATCCAGGAAGCGCGTGAACGAATCGGTTCGCGCATTCATCGCACGCCAGTTCTAACTTCTCGGCAGTTCAACGAGGCGGCCGGAAAGGAAGTCTTCTTCAAGTGCGAAAACTTCCAACGCGCCGGCGCGTTCAAGATTCGCGGCGCCACCAATAAAATCCAGTCGCTAACGACAGCGGAAAAGCACCAAGGCATCGTCGCTTTTTCATCGGGCAATCACGCGCAAGCTGTCGCGCTTGCCGGACGCGAAGCGGGCGTTCGAGTTTTAGTCGCAATGCCTGAAGACGCGCCGGCGGCGAAGGTTGCCGCGACGCGTGGCTACGGTGCCGACATCGTCTTTTACGATCGCCACAAACAAGATCGCGAAGCGTTTGCGCTAGACCTCGCCGAGCGCGAACGGTTGGTGATGGTCCCGCCTTACGATGACTATTTCGTACTTGCGGGCCAGGGAACCTGCGGTCTCGAGTTGCTTGAGGAAGTGCCGGACCTCGACTGTGTGCTCGCGCCCTGCAGTGGCGGTGGGTTGTTTGCGGGTGTTGCCACTGCGGCTAAAGCCTTGAACTTGAAGATTCGATGTTTTCCCGTCGAGCCGGCTACTGCCGACGATACGCGCCAATCGCTCTTGAAAGGCGAACGCGTTTCGATCCCACCGCCGCCCACTATCGCGGACGGGCTGCGCGTTCAAATACCGGGCAAACTCACTTTTCCCATCGTGCAGCGACTGGCGGAGGACGTGTTGACAGTGTCCGACGAAGAGATCGTCGCGACATTACGTTTCCTGCTCTTTCGCATGAAGTTGCTGGTCGAGACCTCCGGCGCGACCGCAGCGGCGGCCGTGATGTTTAAGAAGCTGCCCCCAGATGTAAACCGTGTTGGCGTAGTCCTGTCCGGCGGCAACATCGATCCTGACTCGCTACGAGAACTTTTGGCCGCAGATGAACGCGGATGAACGCAGATGAATCTACGTTCATCCGCGTTCATCTGCGGCTTAGCAAACCATCTTCGTGTAGAATCCTTCCAGAGGTAATCAATTGGCCCGCGAACTTCGTGTAATCAGCAACAACCAAAAGGTCCGCCAGCCCAAGCCCGAATGGCTTCGCATCCGGCTGGGCGATCCGACCAATCAAAACAACGTCTTGCAGTTGATTGAAGGACTGAACCTGCACACGGTCTGTCAGGAAGCACGATGCCCAAACATCTTTGAATGTTGGTCCGATCGCACGGCCACTTTCATGCTCGGCGGCGATATCTGCACGCGACATTGCGGCTTTTGCGCCGTGGGCAAAGGGCAGCCCGGCCAACTGGATCCTGAAGAGCCGCGTCACGTAGCGGAAGCAGTGGGTCACTTGAACCTCGCGCACGCTGTAATTACGTCAGTAAACCGCGACGATCTACCAGACGGCGGCGCCGCGCATTGGGCCGAAACGATTCGACAGGTGCGCGCTTTGAATCCCGAGTGCCGGATTGAAGTTCTAATCCCTGACTTTAATGGAGACGAAGCCGCGCTCAATACGGTGCTCGACGCGCAACCCGACGTGCTCAATCACAACACCGAAACCATCGCGCGGCTGTACCGGCGCGTCAGGCCCGACGCGGTTTATCAGCAATCCTTGACGCTGCTGCAACGTGCCGCGGCGAGGCGCGATCGAGAAGGTCGCGGCATGTTGACCAAGAGCGGAATCATGGTGGGCCTTGGAGAGACGTTTGATGAAGTCGTTGGCCTCATGCACGACTTACGCGCGGTCTCCTGCGACATTATGACGATTGGCCAGTATCTCCAACCGCACGCGCGGCGTTTACCAGTCGAACGCTACGTCACGCCGGAAGAGTTTGCGAAGTGGCGTGAGATTGGGATGAGCCTTGGTTTTCATCACGTCGAATCGAGCCCGCTCACGCGCTCGTCTTACCACGCGCGCGAACAAGCCGCAAAATGAAAGCCGCAATCTTCAGACAGCATGGTGGGCCGGAAGTGCTCGAGTACGCGGATGTACCCGAGCCGGAGATCCATGCGAATGAAGTGCTGGTGGAAGTAAAGGCGTGTGCACTGAATCACCTCGACATCTTTGTTCGCAACGGAATGCCGGGTATTGAGATTCCGCTGCCGCACATTTTGGGCAGCGACGTCGCAGGGATCGTGCGAGAGATTGGTGAGCTTGTCACGTGGGTCCAGGCGGGTGATCAAGTGATGGTCCAACCGGGCGTTTCGTGTGGACATTGCGAGGCATGTCTGAGTGGGCGGGACAATCTGTGTCGTGAGTACGACATTGTTGGGTATCGTCGAAACGGTGGCTACGCGGAGCTGGTGGCTGTTCCCGCTGTCAACATTATTCCAAAGCCGGCTGAATTGAGCTGGGAAGAAGCCGCGGCTTTGCCGTTGGTTACTGTAACCGCGTGGCACATGCTGGTTACGCGCGCCAACGTGCAACCAGGGGAAGACGTGCTCGTGCATGCGGCAGGGAGCGGCGTGGGTTCGATTGCGATCCAGATCGCGAAATTGCGCGGGGCACGGGTGATAACCACCGCGAGCTCAGATGAGAAACTCGCAAAGGCGCGTGAGCTGGGCGCGGACGAGACAATCAACTACACCCGGGACGATTGGCCCAAAGAAGTGAAACGATTGACCGATCGGAAAGGTGTGGACGTTGTCGT
>JBKPJS010000580.1:0-8865 GCA_046730815.1 Acidobacteriota bacterium | reverse complement strand
CCTTGAATCTCAACGCTCGAAACCTCGGCAGAGCCTGCTGTAGATAATCCAATGCCTTCTGTGGCTCACCAAGTTTGTTATAAGCATTGCCAATATTGTTCAGCGTGATACCTTCCGCGAGTTGGATCCCGAGTGGCTTATAAAGCGGCAAGGCTTGCAGGTAATATTCGAGTGCCTTCTGTTGATCAGAGGCATCGCTATAAATTTTGCCAATATTGTTCAGGGCGGAGGCTTCAGTCGCCTGAAAACCATTCGCTCGCGCCAGAACGACCGCGCGTTCATAATGAATCAGCGCCTCCTTCACTTCGCCCAAAAAATCGTTGGCCCCACCCACAAAATTTTCGACTGAGCCCTGCAATCTTCGATCGTTCAGGCTTTGCGCCAGTGACAGCGCTTCTTTTCCATACTTGAGCAAACTGCGATACTCACCGAGTTGAGCAAACCGAAGTAACATCGCCCGCAGCGTAAGCGCTTGCCGGTAGGTTTCACGATGGGACGCGAAGAGATTTGCCGCCTCCTGGTATTTATCGATAGACGCGCGTTTTGAAGCCGCGTTTTGTTCGCTACCAACCTTCTCAGCCTCCTCGAAAAGTCTTTGGGCATGAGCCAGAGTTTTGTCATCCGCAGTCGCTTCTCTCAACTGCACGATACTGATCGCATATCGGCCTGGAGCAACTTTGCTATTTGGCGAACGCACTTCAATTCGATAATCGCCTGCTTTGTCGGCCACGAGCAAAACCGGTTCCGTTCCCCACCGGTCATTCGGACTATCAGCTTCGCCAATCTCCTTGCCATCGGGTGCGAACAGAACAACGCTTACATCGATCTCTTTCTGCTCCACTAGTGCATATAAGAACTGGCCGGAGGTTAGCGGGAGCCGGTATGAATGAGTCTCGCCACCTTTGAGTTCGCGTTCCTGCGCAGAAAACGTTGGCAGCGTTTGTGTGTTTTCTTGATTGGGAGCGGTTGTAACCTGGGCAAACCCTATGGAAACGAAAAGACTCAGCCATAAGGCAGAGAAGATTCTGTGCGAAATCTTGTGCAAACGCTGACTCATACGCTTTCTGTATAACCGCCGCTCCGGGATAACGCGTGAAGTAGCGGGGGGCTAATCGTGCCGGCTTCACACGTTATCCTTCGGTTGAGCGGGTCGTTAATTCTGCCTATTGTTTCCCGTACCCAGCGGAAGCTGCCGCCTCCTCAGTGGAGAGTGGCCCTGTTGCCTGGGCCGTAAACTCGCCACTTGTATTGGTGTCGTCGGGTTTCATGCGAAGTGCCGCAGGCGAACTCCAACTTCCGGCATCCGTAGCGGACGGAAGCGTGTCTACGGTTACGTCAAAAGTCGTAGTGACATTACCTTGGGTGATGCTGATATCTTCAAACGTGACCGGCAGTGGTCCAGCAACTTTTTGCAAGTAAGTCGAGCCGTTGTGTAAATAGAACTCATAGTCGTTGGTAGTTTCCTTGATCTTGCAACCATTAAGAGCGGCGCCGACTGACGAGCTGTTTGATCCATTGGTAAGTACATACATCGTGCCTGGATTTGGGTTGGACATCGTGATCCTCCTTTTAGGGTTGTTCTGGGTTATGGAAACCCTTCTGGCCTTCTGGGCACAAGTTTCCGTTGTTCAACGATAAGGCCGAAAGACTAATCAACTCTCTATCAATTAACGCGAGAACTGCACCGGCAAACCACCATTCAAAGAAAAAGCGGGAAATTCGATTTAGAGAGGGGTTAGAGCAGACTTCTTGTTGACTCTACCAGCCGTGCAATGCCTGAATGGCCGCCATCATATGCCTACTTGACGAATCCGTCCAGCCTCTTTTGATCTGCGTTATCCGTGTTCATCGGCGGCTAACTACGGGATGAGACCAGGCTACCTCAGTGATGTTCGAGCCGGACGGCGTAGATGAGCAGCTTGCCCGGGGCTTTCAGAGTCGTGAGTGTATCGCCTTTCTCATATCCCGGTTTAGTGGCTGAGTTAGTGGTCAGGAAGTTTTGGACGGACTTGTTCTGGGCTCGGTCTGTGATGAGCCCTCGCGTTTGAGTATTCACAAACGATTTCACGGCCTCCAGTTCCGGAACCGCATTTTCAGAAAACACCAGCCACAGTTTTTCAGTGCCTTGCTGGACGTCGAACTTCAGCCACGACTGTTCCGGAATCTGGACCAACTGGTCGGCGGCTACGAGCGGTGAGCCAGCGTTTGCAGTCGACGACGGAAATAAGACGACGAACTCCGGTTGCGCGGACGCTTCGGGCGGCCCTTCGTTGAGAACGTATAAGTAACCGGATTGCGGGCTGCGGATGCTCACACGGATCTGATAGTCAGCCTCGAAGATCATTTCTCCCGGCTGCGTAAACGGCTTTTGATAGGGTCTGCCGTTTCTGAACTTCTGCACCGTTATCCAGTACGTCAGTGAGCGCTCAGTAACGGGAGGAGGAGGTGTTGCAGCAACGTTTGTTCGTGCGCGGGAAGAGCGCCACATGTTTATCCCGAAGATCGCGGCAGTCACCACTGCCATCGCAATCAGGGCGTAGACCAGCACTCGTTTCTTTTGTGGCGCGTAAGGCGTTTCGTCAGTAACGACAGTAGCTCGCGGACCCGTCGGTGACGATGTGCGCTGAATCTCTGCTTCCAAATCCAGGTGCCGCTTCAGATTTCTCAGATCGATCAGCATGTCTTTCGCAGTTTGATAGCGATCGTCCGGGCTCTTGGCCATCGCCTTCAGCACAATGCGCTCCAACTCCGCTGGCACCTTCGCACGCTGTGACAATGGAACAGGATCTTTCTCGAGGATCTGCACAATCGTGTGAGCACTCGTCGCGCCTTTGAACGGGATCGCGCCGGTCACCATCTCATAAACCATGACGCCGGTGCTCCAGATGTCCGTGCGCTCATCGACGACGTGCGACTGGGCTTGCTCGGGTGACATGTAATTGATGGTGCCCATCATCAGGCCGGGAGCAGTTTTGAACGCGGTGGCCGCTTCCGAATCTTCATCGGTTAATACGGACGTCTTTTCCGTTACTTTAGCCAGACCAAAATCGAGCACCTTCACTACATGATCGCGGCGCCTGATCATCACGTTTTCAGGTTTGATATCGCGATGGACGATATGCGCTTCGTGCGCAGCGTCGAGGGCGGCAAGCACTTGAATGGCAATATCGAGTACTTCGGCTAGTTTGAGTCGTTTCGCGTGCAGGTAGTCGCGCAGGGTTTGACCATCGATGTGTTCGGTGGCCAGAAACGTGAAGCCATCCACTTCGCCAAATTCGAAGATGGTGAGAATGTTTGGTTGGTTCAGCGACGATGCAACTTTTGCTTCCTGGCGAAAGCGCTGCATGCGCCGCTTGTCGGATGAAACATCCTGCGACAACACTTTCAGCGCAATAGTTCGATCGAGTCGCGAATCTTTCGCCAGGTAAACTTCGCCCATGCCGCCTGCGCCGAGTGCATCGAGAATGACGTACGAACCGAACTGCTGTCCTTTATTAAGAGCGCTCTGTTGTGGTCCGTTTTGATCGTCAATGATTAATAACGCTGCGCCGGCTTCAGCCGCCGCTCCCTCAATAAATTTTTCGTTACTCGCACGCTGGTGCGACTCGATAAGTTTCTCCACTTCAACACGCAGAGATTCATCCACGCCACATTGGCCCGCAACGTATGCAGCACGCGCTTCGCCGTCGAGCGAGATTGCCGACTTGAATATGCGACTAACCTGTTGCCAGCGTTCGGGGCTCAATTAGCTCCGCTCCCGGTGAGTTGTTGATAGAGCCACGCGCGCGCCATGTTCCAGTCACGCGTGACAGTGTTTTCGGACACGTTCAAGACGCCCGCGATCTCCTCGTTGCTGAGACCGCCAAAATATCTCAATTCAACGACCTGACCGCGTCGTGGATCCATCTCTGACAAACTATTAAGCGCTTCATCCAACCGGATCAACTCTAAACTCTGATCCGGCGTTACTGTTGCCGCCTCTTCCAATGAAACCTGTTGCGCGCCACCGCCACGCTTTGCGTAAGCGTGACGCCGCGCATGGTCGATCAGAATGCGCCGCATTATCTGCGCCGAGATGGCGAAGAAATGCGAGCGATTGGCCCAGTGCACGTTTCGTTGATCTACGAGGCGTACGTAAGCTTCATTTATCAGAGCAGTGGTTTGGAGTGTGTGGCCCTTGCGCTCGCGGCTCATGTAGCGCCGCGCAAGCCGGTGTAGTTCGTCGTAGACCAGTGGATATAGCTCGTCGAGCGCGGATTGATTCCCGTCGCTCCACTCAGCGAGTAGTTCGGTGATGTGATGCTGCTGTGGGGGAGGATTCTTCTTCAATCTCTACTTCAAATCTCGCCAGGCTTTCTTAGCATCTTGTTCACTTCTCCGACGTGGAGCTCTTCCTCCGCAATCATGCGGCGCGCGTAGTCTTCAAGTAAGACCGAGCGATCGCGTACCAACTCCAGCAACTGCCTGTAGAGCGCGAGTCCTTCGTTCTCAGCTTGCAGAGATTCGGTAAGAATATCGTTGATGCCGTGTTTATGAGTTTCGAGTAAGCTGCCAATCTTCAGTGACGGATGTTCCCCGAAATGGGTGACGAGCTCTCCGGCCTCGTTCGCGTGCGTCAAGCACGTGGTGGCCTCGTTGCGCAGCCAGCTCACGATCGGGATTCGGTTGTGACCAAAGATCATTAATGAATAGTGAGTGTAGCGAACGACACCGGCCAGCTCCGCCTCAAGGATCTGATTCAGGAGCTTCACCGCCACCGCCTTATCAAAGTTTTCCTCAGACATATTCTCCTCCATATTACTTTGGTCAGAACCTTAATGAGAGACAGCTAAGTCCGCCGTCCATCTTCTGAAACTCCGACATATCGAGAGCGATCGTTTCGTAACCGAGATGGTCCAAGTCTTGTTTCATTGCCGGAAAGCCACCGGCTATCAGAACTCTGCCGTTTATCGATAAACAGTTTGCCGCATACTCTTCGGCTGAGTTTAGACCAATCAGTTCGTCACCCGTAAACGCTTTGTGACTCCGAAGCGCCTCAATAATCACGAGGCGCTTTCCGCCCAGGTAAGCCAGTCCGCTCTTCAGGTGAAGGATATTACTAATGCCACGTATATCTATCAAACTCGAACTGTAGCCGAAGAAATCGAGCAGTCGAGCGAGTTGTGTGGCGCCGTGCTCGTTAGTGCGCTGCGAGATGCCGATGAAGAAGTGTTCGCCGGCTTCGCAAACGTCGCCGCCATCGACGGTACCGGGCGCGGAGATTGAGTTTAGGTCACGGTAGTGTTCACGTAAAACCGTTGAGATGCTGTCGATCTCGCCGAGACGGCTGGCCGCGCCGGGACGTGTAATCACCGCGCCGCGAGCAGTCAAAACGGCCGTATCTTCTACAAACGTTGAATCGGGATATTGTTCGTCAGGATTCAATCGGATGATCTCAAGACCACACGATTCGAGCGTCGCGCAATAGGCTTCATGTTGCTCGACCGCTCGCTCGAAAACAGGTGGCCCCAAGTCAACGCTGGTTAATCCCAAAGCAAAATTCCGACCCGGCGCTCTGACGATGGCTTTAGAAAACATTTGGCAGGATTACAGGATTTTCAGGATTTACAGGATGTATCTTGGTCCATCCTGAAAAATCCTGTAAATCCTGTTAACTAACGCGACCCATCAACTTTTTAATAGTCGGTGTTAACACTGCAAGGATCACCGCCGAGACTAGTAGCCCAACTGCGATCCCACCGTAAAGCCTCGTGAGTCGCGCCGGGTCGGCCAAGTAGAACCCGGAGAGGTACCCCGCCAGTTTGCTGCCAAGCGACGAGGCCAAAAACCACACGCCCATCATGATGCCCACCAGTTTCGCCGGCGAGAGCTTCGTAACCGTACTGAGCCCCACCGGACTCAAACACATCTCTCCACAAACTTCCAAAAAGTACAGGCCAACGAGCCACAAAGGACTAATTCTGCCGTAAGCCGTCATCATCGAAGCCGGAACCATGAGCAGGTAAGCCGCCCCGATGAATAGCAGCCCGAGCGTAAACTTGACCGGACTCGACGGCTGCCGATCCTTCATGCTCACCCACAAATATGAAAATACCGGCGCGAGGAGGATCACAAAGAAAGGTGTGCACGACTGTAAGTAACTCGAAGGAAAACCAATCCCAAAAATTTCAGTCCGCACCAGTTCTTTCGCAAACAGATTCAGGCTCGCGCCCTTCTGCTCGTACGCAGCCCAAAACAAGATGGTGAAGATAAAGAAGATGAAGATCGCTGTGATGCGTTTCCAATCACCTGCTGTTAACGGTTGTTTCGCCGCAGCCTCACTCACTTTGGCATCGGCGCGCCTCTTGGTCCTGCTGCCGACGTGGGCCAACCATCTCCCGAACAGCACGAAGACGATCAGGCCAATGATCATTCCCACGCCCGCGGCGCCGAATCCCCAATGCCAACTCTTTGCCGGATCGAAACCATTATTAACCAGTACTCGCTTGAAGCTGTCGCTTTGCGCTAAGTAGCCGCAAACCAGGGGCGCCAAAACAGCGCCTATATTTATCCCCATGTAGAAGATCGAAAAACCGCTATCGCGGCGCCGATCGTTTTCGCCATATAGACCACCGACCATGGCGCTGATGTTTGGTTTGAGCAATCCCGTACCCGCAGCGATGAGGACCATGCCGAGATAAAAAGTGGACATCGAACTGAAGACCATTGAGAAGTGGCCGCAAGCGATGATGAGTCCACCGAGGAAGACAGCCAGACGCGCGCCGAGTAAATAATCTGCTGCGAGCCCGCCCGGCAAGGCAGTTAAATAAACCGCCATCGTGTAGGTGCCGTAGATCGAGGCCGCACGCTTTACGTCGAACCCGAGACCGCCTTGACCCGGAGGCGCAACCATATAGAGGACGAGAATCGCGCGCATACCGTAATAACTGAAGCGCTCCCACAGCTCGGTGAAGAAGAGCGGGCCGAGACCTTTTGGGTGTCCGATAAAGGCGTCGTCGCGTACGGTTGCGGGTGCTTCAAGTTGAGTCGTCATTTGGGCGGGCAATATATCCCGCAAAGGCGCAAAGACGCAAAGTTTTAAAAGATGGAGAACGACGACAGATAAAAGGGGGAAAGTTACTGAGGCGGATTTGGTAGTGAGGGCTCGTGACAGTTACATTTACTCGGGATCTAAGTACACCGCGTCGAGGTAATCCACAAATGTACGCAGATTACCTTCGGTAAAAGAACTTACCCTGCATCTCCCAGTTGCCCAGGTTAAACTGCCGCTGCGCGCCACAGCTCAAGCACGTTCGATAGGCCCGGCCTTCGCGGGAAAACGGCCGGCTCATCTCCGCATGCCAGCAACCAAACACACGCGCCATCAAATTGCTGATTTTTCCAGTCACGGATGAAGCATCAATGTGCCCGATGTTTGAATTCGCTAAGGTTAACTCGCCTGCGTGCATGATGTTCCTCTTTTCAAAGCTTTCCAAAATTGCCTTCGAACACTAACGCGCAAACAAACATCGAATTGGGTCAGGCCACAAAGAAGCATAAAATGCCGTCTCTAATCATTTTGTGACTTTTATGTCTCCTTGTGCCTAATCCGCGGGCTACCACGCCCCGGTTCTTTGGCCGTATACTAATGGACCTCAAACCGAAGATTTCGGAGAGTTAACGATTGAGTGAGCACCCCGCAGACAACGTAACTCGTCTACTGATTGAGCTGTCCAACGGAGATCGAGCCGCGGTTGATCTTTTACTACCCGTCATCTACGATGAACTGCGCAAGCTCGCGGCGAATTATCTGAGGCGTGAACGGCCGGATCACACGCTGCAACCGACCGCGTTGGTTCATGAGGCGTACCTGCGCCTCGTCGATCAGACGCGGGTGAACTGGCAGAATCGCGCTCATTTTTTTGGAGTTGCTGCACAGATAATGCGTCGCTTGCTGGTAGATCATGCGCGCAAGCACAATGCCGAAAAACGAGGCCAGGATTTCCAGAAACTCTCCCTGGATGAAAATATCGATCGAGCGGTCGAACGAAGCGCCGAACTGATCGCGCTCGACGACGCGCTCAAGACCCTGGCAGCGTTCGACTCGCAAAAGGCACGCATGGTTGAGTTGCGCTACTTCGGTGGCCTCTCCATTGAAGAGACCGCAGGCGTTTTAGGTGTGACCCCCACCACCATTAAACGTCACTGGCGGTTTGCCAAGGCGTGGCTTTATGGAGAGATGCAAAAAAATAGTTGATGCACGCAGCAAGTCCAATCCACTCATTGCCAATTGCCGATTTCCGATTGCCGATTGATTTTTAATTGGCAATTGGCAATCGGCAATTGGCAATAACGACAATGACCCCTGAACGCTGGCGACAAGTTGAAGAGATCTTCCAGGCGGCGCTCGATCTTTCACCGGGAGACCGAACGCGTTACGTGTCCGAAGTGTGCGCGCAAGACACGGAGCTGAAGCGCGACGTTGAGGTACTCCTCTCCCAATACGACAGCGCCGCGGAACTTCTGGAAGAACCGATTTACGGAAATACCGAACTGAGCGTGCTCGAGTCGTTTATCGAAGAGAAGGATCCGATGATCGGGCGCCGTCTGGGCGCTTACCGGATCGAAAGAGAGATCGGGCGCGGCGGCATGGGCGCCGTCTATGAAGCGTCGCGCGCCGATAACGAGTTCAATAAACGTGCGGCAATAAAACTCGTCAAACGCGGGATGGATACCGACTTCATCCTCCGGCGCTTTCGTAAAGAACGACAGATTCTCGCCGCTCTCGATCATCCGCACATCGGCGGCTTGCTTGACGGAGGGACGACGGAAGACGGTCTGCCGTACTTCGTGATGGAGTACATCGAAGGGCAACCGCTCTACACC
>JBKPJS010000579.1:0-2639 GCA_046730815.1 Acidobacteriota bacterium | reverse complement strand
TTTGTTACTCGATTCAACCCGAAGGGACGGCCTCTGAAAAGAAAATAGTTTTCACGCAAAGGCGCAAAGGCACGCGAAGGCGCAAAGAAATCCCTTAGAAACGCGGCAGCGCTTTGCGGCTTTGCGCCTTTGCGCGAGAGATATTCTTGCCTTAATACAGAGAACTCTATGATCGAACGAAAATTACTGCTCTTTCATCCTCGAAAACTTTTTGCCACGCGCTGTCCTGGCGGAGCAAGCTCGCAAGAGGCACATTCGGGTTTACGACGACCGTTTGGATGCCCTGTTTTTCCAACCATTCACGCCATTTCGTTTCTCCCTCGTGAACAGCCAAAAACTCTTCTATGAGCGCGTCACCATAGACGTCGGCACGTCCATCCATGTTCACACGGTATTCGGGATATAAACGCCAGATGAGATAGCCACCCCATTCATACTCGTTGTAAATCGGTTGCGGGGGTCTCTCTTTAAGGATGAACTTCACAGCTGCCGCTGGATAGTTATCAGCTTCAGTAGCCAACTGATTTCTGACACTGTCGCCAACGCGAAACGCGACCACACTCAATGGCGTGATTAGGAGTATCACGACGTTCAGCACGAGTTTGATGGTCGAAGCTTTTCCAGTTTCACGTGTTTCAGGTTTTGTAAGCCACTGACCCCAGGGCTGAGCGGTCACCCACTGCCATGAATGCTCAGCTAAGAGTGGGATTGCGAGCAGGGCGAAAAATGGAACATTCCGGCTCGATCGCAGCGTCGCTAAAGCCGTGACCAGAAGCATCAACAATTCACCTGGACGAGCTCTCTTTCCCGACAACGTCATTGCTGCAAAAGTCACCAGGAGTAGCAAAGCCAACGCCTGAAACATTGGCTCGTGGAAATTAGGAGATTTCCACTCTTGTATATATTGCATCATCGCGCTGGAGGTAAGCGTTTCAAAAGGATAGGAGTACAAGCGGACTCCGTTGGGATTCAGGCATACCGCAGCTATGCAACCAATTAACAAAAAGCACAGTTTACGGACAGCCGGCCACATCTTCTTTATCGATGTGCCTGGCAACAACAAGCCGTCAACCAAGAGGCTAACAATAGTCAACACGATGAAGGCTAAACCCATAGCGAATCCCGCATGCATGTTGACCCACAGAACAGTCAACGGTACCAATAGCCAGATCGCGTGAGCACGACCGTTACGACAGTAGTCTCGCAACACCAGGACAAAGATGCTGGCAAAGAGCATCGATAACATCTGCGGTCGCACTCCCCACGTCGGCGTCGTGGCCGCGGCTCCGACTATCAAGGCGAAGCCGGCTACATATGGATGTGGGGCAACCTCTTTGCAGCAGCGGTAAGCAAAATTGAAAGTGGCGGTAATAATCGCCGCGAACGCTACAACTAATCCGGCATAACCCAGGAAACGAAAGATTGAATACATGAACAGTTCTGACAACCATTCATGTGTTACCCACTCGCTGCCAAACTTTGAAGTAGAAAATATGTCTGTGTGGGGAATGCTCTTGTTCTCAAGCAAATATTGACCGGTCTTTAAGTGCCAGTAGAAGTCGGGATCTTTGATGGGCCTTGATGCCGCAGCGAAAATCACTAACATAAATACGACAACCATTAGCCGTCGACTCGATTGAATAGTTTCGAGAAATCCATCGGCTTCCGTCGTTGTCACAAGCGGTTCTGTGCGGGTAAATGGAGGGAGGTTTGTATCTATTTGTTCTGACATCTTACAGTCCTTTTGTACTTGCAACATTTCCCGCCGGCCGCGAGTTTTTGTCGTCCGGGCGCGATCTCTCCGAAACACTACCAGCGTCTTCAACGTCACTCCTCAATTGAAGTCGATAGAGAGTAAACTTGCCGACTCGTTCACCTGCATCACGCTGATACCAGCGTTCAAGATTTTTTAGCTCCGTCTCGCCTGTAGTTTGCGTGATGAGATATGAAAGCCTCGGACTGGCAGCCCGCTCCTTATTAAACGTTTCAATGTATCGAGCGTATGCCATCAACTCCGCATCTTTTTCTTCACTGGTAATGGGTTTCGCATTTGGATTGAGACCATCAACTAAACGATCGAAGCCAAATAACCCGACCCCGCAACCGTAATAAACATTCTGTCCATGCAAATAGTCATCGAGTTCCTTCACGCCTACACCTGTGTAATACAGATGGCGGTAAAGCCTCTCTTTGCTCTCTACCGAGCCAACTCCGGGATATACGACCATGTGAGGAGCCCAAAGTACTGCGAGGGGAGAAACGGCTGGCGCCCCGTCAGCCATGTGAAGATCATGGAACAGAACTACTTGATCATCGATGATTTCAGAATTGATGTGAGCATGCTCTGCAAGACGAACGTACACGCTCATTTCTTCAACAGACTGTTTATTTGCGCCGGCGCTTCGTCTTGCAGCTTGATGCGCTTCAATCATCCCCCAATCAAGAGCGGCAATAGCTATCCACACGAGCGCACGTTTCGGAAGCTTCCAACGTCCACCTGTTCGCCGGCTCCATTCGAGTCCGGCGGTTAGCACGAACGCGATCAAAACGGCGTAGCTGGTCACAAAACCTCTGTAATGAATCGGCTGCATTACCCGGCCAGTTATGAGCTGTTGATTGAGAACCAGAAAGGGCAGCAG
>JBKPJS010000578.1:0-8900 GCA_046730815.1 Acidobacteriota bacterium | reverse complement strand
CGAGCCATCAGACCGCGCATGCCGGCCAACTGGCGAATTTGTTGCGCGCTACCTCTAGCGCCCGAATCGCTCATCACCAGGATTGGATTCAACTCACCTGAAGACTTTTCGCGATCGTCCATCGCCTTGAACATTTCTTTCGCCACCTTATCAGTAACTTCAGACCAGATGGCAATGACCTTGTTGTAGCGTTCACCATTCGTGATAACACCGTCGAGATACTGCTGTTCGACCGCAATCACGTCCTTATCTGCCTTATCGACCAATGGTTTCTTAGAAGGCGGTGTCACCAGGTCGTCAATGCCGATCGAGATGCCCGCTTTGGTTGCATACAGGAAGCCGAGGGTCTTGAGATCGTCGAGCATCTTGACAGTCATCTCATGGCCCAGGCGGATGTGTGAATAATTAACGAGCGACTGCAAGCCTTTCTTCTTCAACGTGCCGTTGATGAATGGGAGGCCGGAAGGAATCGAATCGTTGAAGATCACGCGGCCGACTGTTGTGTTGATAACGCGCCGCACGTCGTCCTGAACAACAGCGCGCAGGATGTCCTGCGGATCGTGTTCCTGCACGAGGTCGATCAGATCGCCCTGGATACGAAGTTTGATCGGCGTTTGAGTTGTGACTTCGCCCGCGTCGAGTGCGAGTAATACTTCTTCCAGCGAAGCAAAGACACGTCCTTCACCCTTCGCGCCGGCACGATCGCGTGTCAGGTAGTAGATACCAAGCACGATGTCCTGCGAAGGCACCGCGATCGGCTGGCCGCTCGCAGGGCTTAGGATGTTGTTGCTCGAAAGCATTAACACTGCCGCTTCGATCTGCGCTTCGGGACTCAGAGGAATGTGTACCGCCATCTGGTCGCCGTCGAAGTCGGCGTTGAATGCCGTACAAACGAGCGGATGGATCTTGATGGCTTTACCCTCGACGAGCACCGGTTCAAATGCCTGGATGCCGAGCCGGTGCAGGGTCGGAGCACGATTCAAAAGCACCGGGTGCTCGCGAATCACCTCTTCAAGAATGTCCCACACCACAGGCTCCTGCCGTTCCACCATCTCGCGCGCTTGCTTGATCGTGGCGGCGTGCGCCTGCTTCTCGAGCTGGTTGTAGATGAACGGCTTGAACAACTCGAGCGCCATCTTCTTCGGCAGACCGCACTGGTGGAGTTTCAACTCCGGACCAACGACGATCACCGAACGTCCGGAATAATCAACACGTTTGCCCAACAGGTTCTGACGAAAACGTCCCTGCTTACCTTTCAACGTTCCACTCAAAGATTTGAGCGGGCGATTGTTCACGCCACGCAGCACACGCCCGCGGCGTCCGTTGTCAAACAACGCATCGACCGCTTCCTGAAGCATGCGCTTCTCGTTACGCACGATGACTTCCGGCGCGCGCAACTCCATCAACTTCTTGAGACGGTTGTTGCGATTGATTACGCGTCGATAGAGATCGTTGAGATCGGAAGTCGCAAAACGTCCGCCATCCAGAGGCACGAGGGGCCGCAGCTCAGGTGGAATTACCGGAATGACGTCGAGAATCATCCAGTCAGGACGGTTTCCCGATTTCAAAAAGCTGGTCGCCACTTTCAGCCGCTTCGAATACTTGAGCTTCTTCTGTTGCGACGTCTCTTCTCTCATGCGCTTGCGCAGATCGGTCGCCAGCTCTTCGATGTCGACCATCGCGAGCAGTTCTTTGATCGCTTCGGCGCCCATCTTCGCGACGAACTGCGCGGGATAGTCGCGCACGAGCTCACGATAACGCTCGTCGCTCACGAGCTCACGTTCTTTAAGACCGGGAACGTCGCCGGGATCAATCACGATGTACGACTCGAAATAAAGGACCTTCTCAAGCTCGCGCAGTGGGATGTCGAGCAGGTGCCCGATGCGGCTGGGAAGTCCTTTAAAGAACCAAACGTGTGAGCACGGGCTGGCCAGATCGATATGGCCCAGGCGCTCACGACGTACCTTCGCTTGAGTCACTTCCACCCCGCACTTGTCGCAGATCACGCCGCGGTGCTTCATGCGTTTGTATTTTCCGCAGAGGCACTCCCAATCAGCGACCGGCCCAAAAATGCGCGCGCAGAAAAGCCCATCGCGCTCAGGTTTAAACGTGCGGTAATTGATTGTTTCTGGTTTGGTCACCTCACCATGCGACCACTGCCGGATCTTTTCCGGTGACGCAAGTGAGATACGAATAGCTTCAAAATCCGGGGCCAGTTGCGTCTTTTCTTGTTGGAATCTGAACACGTTTTATTTCTCCGGTTATTTGGCCACGGATGACACGGATTGAAAAACGATCCGTTCCGTATCCGTGTCATCCGCGGTTAACTCTTACGCTTCAACCGCGCTGGTGACGATCGCTTCACCAACGCCATCTTCCGATCCGGTGCCATCGCCGGCTGCCTTCTTATTAATCAGCTCGACGTCGAGACAGAGCGACTGTAGTTCACGCACGAGCACGTTGAACGACTCCGGCAGACCTGGATCGAAGTCAGCCTCGCCTTTAACAATCGCCTCGTAAATCTTCGAGCGCCCGGCAACGTCGTCAGATTTCGCAGTCAACAGCTCCTGAAGAATGTGGGCCGCGCCGTACGCTTCAAGCGCCCAGACCTCCATCTCTCCAAATCGCTGACCACCAAACTGCGCTTTACCGCCGAGTGGCTGCTGCGTAATCAAACTGTATGGTCCAATCGAGCGAGCGTGGATCTTGTCGTCGACCAGGTGCGACAGTTTCAACATGTAGATGTAGCCCACTGTCACCTTTTGCTCGAAGGGATCGCCGCTGAGACCGTCGTACAGGATCGCCTTGCCTGACTCGTTAACGATTTCAGGAAGTCCTAACTCGCGAGCACGCCCGCCGGATTCCTGCAACTTCTTCTTGATCTCAGTTTCCGTTGCACCGTCGAATACCGGTGTGGCGAAGTGCATTCCCAACACGCGCGCGGCCCAGCCCAGATGTGTTTCCAGGATCTGGCCCACGTTCATGCGTGAAGGCACGCCCAGCGGGTTCAAAACGATCTCAACCGGCGTACCGTCAGGCAAATAGGGCATGTCTTCTTCCGGAAGAATGCGTGCGATCACGCCTTTGTTTCCGTGACGGCCGGCCATCTTGTCGCCGACTGAAAGCTTGCGCTTCATCGCGATGAACACTTTCACCATCTTAATCACGCCCGGTGAAAGCTCGTCACCCTGTCGCAGCTTCGCGATCTTCTCTTCGTAAATGTCAGAGAGGATCTTGATCTGTCGCTCGGTGCGATCTTCGTACTCCTTGATCTCACTACCGATATCGAGACGCGAAGAAGCGAGTTGCACCTTTCTGAGCGCTTTCGGCTCAACCGCCTTCAACATCTCCCGTGTAATCGCCACGTTCTTTTCAATTAGCACTTCGCGATTCGCCGTGAGATCGGCAGACAGCTTGCGGCCTTCGAGCAGCTCGTAGATTCGCTCGTCACGCTGTTCGCGCAGGATACGAATCTCGTCTTCAAGGTCGCGTCGCAGGCGATCTTCTTCGTCCTGTTCGATGGCCAGCGAGCGCTGGTCCTTCTCCTGTCCCTTGCGGGTGAAGACCTGAACGTCGACGACCGTGCCATCGATTCCCGGCGGGCTGACGAGTGAAGCATCCTTAACATCGCCGGCCTTCTCGCCGAAGATTGCTCGCAGCAGTTTTTCTTCCGCGGTCAGTTGTGTCTCACCTTTCGGTGTGACCTTTCCGACCAGAATCGAACCTGGCTTCACCTGCGCGCCGATGCGAATGATGCCGCTCTCGTCGAGATCGCGAAGCATGTTCTCGCCGACGTTCGGTATGTCGCGCGTGATCTCTTCCGGACCAAGCTTGGTATCGCGCGCTTCGATTTCGAGCTCTTCGATGTGAATCGAGGTGTAGTAGTCCTCTTTCACCAATCGCTCGGAAACGAGAATCGCGTCTTCGAAGTTGTAACCGCGCCACGGCATGAACGCGACCAGCACGTTACGTCCGAGCGCCAGCTCACCGCGATCCGTGCAAGGACCATCGGCGATAACCTGGCCTTTCTCAACGCGCTCACCCACGTGGACAATCGGACGCTGGTTGATACAAGTGTTCTGGTTCGAACGCTTGAACTTGATCAGAGTGTAGATGTCGGCGGTCACTTCGCGTGAGATCGTGCCGTCTACGTTGTGATCGGCCTTGACGATAATGCGCTCGGAGTCGACGTAGTCGACGACGCCATCGCGTTTCGCGGCAACCACCGCGCCGGAGTCACGGGCCGTGACCTTTTCCATTCCAGTACCGATGTACGGCGCTTCGGCACGCAGCAGCGGTACTGACTGGCGCTGCATGTTTGATCCCATCAACGCGCGGTTCGCGTCGTCGTTCTCGAGGAACGGAATTAGCGAAGCCGCGACTGAAACGAGCTGCTTCGGTGAAACGTCGACATACTCGATGTCCTTGCGCAGCGCGAGAATGAACTCACCCGCTTTTCGTGCGGCGTTGCGCTCGTTGACGATGTATCCGTTGTCATCGAGCTCGATATTGGCCTGTCCGACGACGTGTTTGTCTTCTTCCCAGGCGGTTAGATAAAACGGCCACGGCTCGTATTCGGCTTTGCGCGCTTCGGTGCCGAGCTTCTTGTTCGCCTTATCGACCTCTTCCTGCGGAATGTGATCGCCGGGTTTAAGTTTCGTGTCGCCGCCGTTGATGACGCGCACGTACTCCATGACGTGGCCATCACTAACCTTGCGATAGGGCGCCTCGATGAAACCAAACTCGTTGATACGTGCGAAGCACGACAGACTCGAGATCAGTCCGATGTTCGGACCTTCAGGAGTCTCGATAGGACAGATACGTCCGTAGTGCGTCGGATGAACGTCGCGCACTTCGAACCCTGCGCGCTCGCGTGAGAGACCACCTGGTCCAAGGGCCGACAAGCGGCGCTTGTGCGTGATCTCGGAAAGCGGGTTCGTCTGGTCCATGAACTGCGACAACTGGCTCGAGCCAAAAAACTCACGGACCGCGGCCGTCACAGGCTTGGCGTTGATGAGATCGCGCGGCATCGTCGTCTGCATTTCCTGATGGATCGACATCTTTTCCTTGATGGCCCGCTCCATGCGCTCGAGACCGATGCGAAACTGGTTTTCCAGCAACTCACCGACGGCGCGTACGCGTCGATTGCCGAGGTGATCGATGTCGTCCGCCTGGTATTCCGAAGGGTTCTTGCGCATCTTCAGCACATAAGAAACCACTTCGTAGAAATCCTTTGCGGAAAGAAGCGGATCGCCAATCCGATCACGCTCTTCCTTGCCCATCTTGATGTTAAACTTGAGGCGGCCAACGCGCGAGAAGTCAAACTTTCGCGGATCGAAGAACATTGCTTCGAGCAGACGATAGGCAGTTTGCACTGTTGGCGGATCGCCAGGGCGCATCTTGCGGTAGATCTCGAGCAGCGCATCGACTGGTTTCGTGATGACGTCTTTCTTTAGCGTCAGAGACAGAACTGGTCCAACGTCATCGCGCTCCGGGAAGAACACGGCGAAGTTGGTGATTCCAGCTTCGACGATCTCCTGGAGTTTGGCCGGCGTGATCTCGTTGTTGGCTTCGAGAACGATCTCACCGCTCTCGGTGTTGACGATATCCGCGACGGCAAATGCTCCTTCCAACTGAGAGGAGTCGACCTCAACTTCTTTAACATTGGCCTTGCGCAATGCTTCGAGCGCCGAAGCGGCGACTTTCTTACCGCCGCGAACGATCGCATCAGGCCCTTTGCCCTTGATGTCCTGATCGACCTTCATGCCGACGAGGTTTGTTGCGCCCTGTTCCGGCACCTGGACCTTCAACCGTCCGTCTTCGAGACGAATCTGGTCGGTGATATAGATGGCGTGCAGCATGTCCTCGTCGGTGAAGGAGGCGTTCTTCACTCCTTCTTCTAGCTGTGAATCGGTGCGCAGTCCCTTAAAGTCAATCTTTTGATTGAACCAGAGTCCGAGTGCACGCAGGAAAATCGACGCCAGGAACTTCCGTTTGCCGACGCGCACGTAAAGCAGGTTCTTCTGATCGTATTCAAACTCGACCCACGAGCCGCGATACGGAATGATCTTCGCGACGTAGATCGCGCCGCGTTTGAAGAAAACACCCGGCGAACGATGAAGCTGCGAAACGATGACGCGCTCAGTGCCGTTGATGATGAACGTGCCGTTGTCAGTCATCAGCGGGATTTCGCCGAAGAAGACTTCCTCTTCCTTAATATCGCGGATAGACAGGACTTCCGTGTCCGGGTCTTTATCGAAGACAGTCAGGCGGATCTTTACCTTGAGCGGCACGCTGTAGCTCATGCCGCGCTCCTGGCATTCCTGTTGATCGTGCTTATGCTTCAGACCGACAGGCTCGCCGCAGTTTTCGCAAAGCTGTGGACGAACAAAATTGAACGTACCGCAGCGATGGCAAAGCGTGTCTCCCGCTGCAAGCGGGTTTACCTTGATCGTCGCGCCGCAGTTCTTGCAGTTCGAGCGGAGGTAATTCAGACCTTCGAGACGTCCGCATTTACACTGCCAGTTCCCAATCTGATACTCGACGAAGTCGAGCGTGGCAGTGCCGCGAAAGTCGGAAATAGGAAACACAGACTGGAAGACAGCCTGAAGGCCGGTGGCTTCACGCTCTTCAGGCAGCAAGTCCATCTGGAGAAAGCGGTTATATGATTCGCGTTGAATCTCAATCAGGTTCGGTATCCTGACGGCGGTGGCGATTTTGGAGAAGTCCTCACGCTCAGGCGCCTGACTGGTACGTCGTCCTAATCCGGTATTGATTGTTTGAAGCAGATTTGCAGACATGTGAGATTCCTTATGATTGCCGGTTCAATTGCCAATTAAAGACGCCAAAGCGCGGTCAGAGCGCACAATGCCCTGACCGCTTGTTGTTACGCAAAAGCGGCGGATCTTTCCGTCAAATTTTTTGGGAGTAACGCCAGCGCCTCAATACTCCCTTAAAGTAGCCACTAACGATTCCAGTGTCAAGCCACGAAGAAGACGTTTGGTTAAGCCGCAGATTTACGCAGAAAAACGCAGAAAATCCGCGTTAATCCGCGTTCATCTGCGGCCTACTTCACTTCGACCGTCGCTCCGGCGTCCGAAAGTTTTTGCTTGATCGTCTCAGCCTCTTCCTTTGAAACGCCTTCCTTCACTGCTTTGGGGGCCGCTTCTACCAGGTCTTTGGCTTCTTTCAATCCCAACGCAGTGACCTCGCGAACAACCTTGATCACATTGATCTTGTTGCCGCCAATCGCCTGCAGGATAACGTCAAACTCAGTCTTCTCTTCCGCGGGGGCCGCGGCTTCAGCACCACCCGCTGCCGCCACTGGGGCTGCAACCGCGGCGGCCGCTGCTGATACACCAAAAGTCTCTTCCAGGTCCTTCACCAATTGCGAAGCTTCCAGAAGGCTCATACTTTTCAAAAATTCAATTACGTCTTCGCGTGTTGCTGCCATGATTACCTTTCTATCCTCCTCAAAATCCTTATGCGGTCTTCTGCTCACCAATCTGTTTGATTACTACAGCCAGGTTGCGCGGCACGGCGGAAATCACCGTCACCAGACGCTGCGCCTGACAATTGATTAGGAACATCACCTTTGAAATCAGTTCTTCCTTCGAGGGCAAACTCGCTATCGCTTCCACATCGTTCAGCGCGACAACCTTGCCCTCCACGACTCCGGCCTTGAACGTAAAAATGTCCGGATTGGCCTTCGTAAACTTTGAAATTGCTTTTGACAAACCCACCGGATCGCCCTGGCTCAGCGCTACCGCGGTCACGCCTTTGAAATGTTCCGCCGCGGGCTCGAGCGCCGTTCCTTCGGATGCTTTCCTCGCCAGAGTGTTCTTGACAACCTCATACGAAACACCTGCTTCGCGCAGTTGATTGCGAAGCTCCTGGTCTTTCGCGACGGTCATCTTCTGAAAGCCCACCAGCATCGCGGCGTTGGCGTTCTTAAACTGTTCGGTGAGAGCGTCGAGGTCTTTCTGTTTTTGTGCTTTGGTTTTCATTGGTTCAGCTTCCCACCTTTATTTCGCGTACGCCGCCTCGTCCAACAAGACTCCCGGACTCATCGTGGCAGCGAGATTTACTTTCTTCACGTACTTGCCCTTGGCGGTAGCGGGCTTGGCCCTAACTACCGCATCGAGCAGCGCCTTCGTGTTATCGCGAAGCTTGTCCGGCTCGAAAGAAACTTTTCCGACACCGACGTGGATCACACCCGTTTTATCAACGCGGTATTCCACCTTTCCTGCTTTGGTTTCCCTGATTGCGGTCGCTACATCAAAAGTAACGGTGCCTGTCTTCGGATTGGGCATGAGGCCGCGAGGGCCGAGCACCTTACCAAGACCGCCGACGAGACGCATCATGTCAGGCGTGGCGATGACGGCATCGAAATCGGTCCAGCCGCCTTTGATTCTGGTGACGACGTCTTCGCCGCCGACGATATCAGCGCCCGCCTCTTCCGCTTCCCTGACCTTATCGCCCTGTGCGATCACGAGCACCGTCTTCGACTTGCCGAGACCGTGCGGCAAAACGATAGTGCCGCGTACGAGTTGATCCGCTTTGCGTGGATCGACGCCGAGCCAAACGGTTAATTCAACTGTTTCGTCAAACTTTGCGAAGGCGATCTCTTTGACTTTTGCAATCGCTGTCTCGAGGTTGTATTTGCGTCCGGGTTCGAGCTTCTCGAGCGCGGCGCGATACTTCTTTCCGTGTTGTTTCACTATCCAAATCTCCGAGGTGCAAGCGGGATCGTCGATCCCTCCCTCTCAATCATTGCCGATTTCCGATTTCCAATTGCCCATTTGCTTCAGACAAATTGGCAATTGGCAATCGGAAAATGGCAATTTATTCCACCGTTAACCCCATCTGCCGGGCAGTTCCTTCGATTGTCCTAATCGCCG
>JBKPJS010000577.1:0-1660 GCA_046730815.1 Acidobacteriota bacterium | reverse complement strand
GAAGGAGGAAGACCAGCAGCACAACCATTCCTCCGAGCACGCTGGCGGCCGCGAGCGGTTGCAAAGCACCGGCCCTCGGCGCTGCTGCAACCATCTCCGGCGACGGTGTTTCACCCGCTGCGAGTGCGGCTGCGATCGGATCGCCCCCGGGAAGCGCGGCGGCCACCTGCAAAGCCGAGGACGGACGCCGCGCAGGATCCTTTTGTATGCAACGATCGATGACACTCTCGATCACCGGATCGAGATCTTTGACAATTGCTGTCGGTGTTGTTGGAGTCGTATCGCTGCGGCGAAGTTTGATCAGGTCGCCGAGAGTGGTGGCATCGAAAGCACGTTTGCCCGTGAAGAGTTCGTAGAGAACAAGCCCGAGCGAGTAAATGTCACTTCTTATCGTTGCAGCTTTGCCCTCGAATTGTTCCGGGGCCATGTAGGCAGGAGTGCCGGCGTGGGCTTCGTCTTCCCGAAATTCTTCAGCCAGCCCCGCCAAACCAAAGTCGGTAATACGTGCATTGCCGTCGCCGTCGATCATTACGTTTGACGGCTTGAGATCACGATGGAGGATACCGTTATCGTGTGCTGCGGCTAGTCCGGCACAGATCTGTCGAGCGATCTGGACCGCTTTGTCTGACGGAAGACGGCCAATGCGACGGAGCAGGGAACTGAGCTCCTCGCCCTTGATAAACTCCATTGACAGAAAATGTCTGCCGTCGATCTCGCCGATGTCATAAACGCGACAAACGTTCCGGTGCGAAACTTGTCGCGCCACCCGCACTTCACGATGAAAACGCGCGAGCGCCGCACCATCGCTGAGATAACGATCGGGTAAAAACTTGAGCGCGACAGGTTGGCTGAGTTTGAGATCGTCGGCGCGATAGACTTCACCCATGCCGCCTTTGCCAAGCAAGCCGACAATCCGG
This sequence comes from Acidobacteriota bacterium, assembly GCA_046730815.1. Classification (GTDB taxonomy): domain Bacteria; phylum Acidobacteriota; class Blastocatellia; order Pyrinomonadales; family Pyrinomonadaceae; genus PSRF01. Next base: position 743 of record JBKPJS010000577.1, on the reverse strand, counting down.
TAACGCTGGGCCAGAATTGTTCCTGGAACAAAACGAGCATCGTCGATCGACTCGAACGACGATGGAGGCGTCGAGAGCTTGCGGGTTTCGTCGTCGAACACGGCCCACAGATTACACAGATTTGGCGGATTTGTCTGTGTAATCTGTGGATTTTTCTACTTACTGATGACGTTCCCTTCAGCGTCGTACATCGTCACGTCACCAAACGGCGTAACCTGATCTTTCACCTTTTCCCAGTCACCCACGATCACGATCGCCGCGTGATAAGTATCGAAGTATTTCGCGGCTGCCTTTTGAATATCAGCCGTCGTCAACCCTTCAATCTTCGGACGAAAGTCGTTGATAAAACTCTTGTCCAGATCGAAGGTGTAAATAGTGTTGATGCGGCCCGCCAAACCGAATTGACTGGCAAGCTCGACAGAGAAGTTACCCGTGCTGTACTCCTTCGCCGCGCTCAGCTCTTCGTCGGTCACAGGCAGCACGCGCATACGATCGAGCTCGTAAAAGATCTCGAGCAAGGTCGGTCCGGTGACTTCGTTGCGCACAAACGCGCCGGCCAAAAACGATCCGGTCTTTGCAAGGGTGTTTGCCGAACTGAAAGGCGAGTATGTGTAGCCCATCGTCTCACGGATTTTCCGTGTCAGTCGTGAATAAAACGAACCACCGTAGATTGTGTTGGCAGTGCGAATCGCAAAATAGTCTTTGTCTTTGCGCGGAATGCTTACGTTGCCGATGTAGATAGC
>JBKPJS010000576.1:0-3454 GCA_046730815.1 Acidobacteriota bacterium | reverse complement strand
TTGATGAAAACTCACTAATGCGCATGGTGTCGCAGTGGCAGAGCAACCGGCTCAAGAACCGCACCTATGCCACGCCCGATCAGTTGCTGGAAGGTGCACCTTCAGATTTCTACGATCCCGGACGAGCAGCCGAACTTCGCCAAGTGGAGCGCAACACCTACGCAGCTTACAAAGAAATGGTTGCCGCTGCCCGCGCTGATCGTGAGCTGAATCTCTCGCCGAAGTACCTGAAGATCGTTTCAGCCTTTCGCTCGCGCGAATATCAGGATCAGTTGCGACAAAAGTCACCCAATTCGGGGCCCGCCGGACTCGCAGTTAACAGTCCTCACTTCACCGGCCGCGCGCTGGATCTTTACGTCGGCGGTGATCCAGTTGATACAAAGGATTCAAATCGCGCGATCCAGGTGAACACGCCCGCTTACCGTTGGCTCGTGCTCAATGCCGAGCGCTTCGGCTTTCGTCCTTACTTCTACGAACCCTGGCATTGGGAATACGTGAAGTGACGTTTGCAAGCCTGGGACGCAGACCTAAGAGTTCACCGTTCAGGTTGCGAGTTTCTGGGCGATTATGCGGATGACGTCGCTTTGCGCAGAGTGAATGAAGAAGTGATTGCCGGGAAACATGTGTAAGGAAAAAGAAGCAGTGGTGTGCTCGCGCCACGGCTCGAGCTTTTCGCGTGGAACGTCAACGTCTCCGAGGCCACCAAAGACAGTCATCGGACAGTTTAGCGGTGGCTCAGCTTGATATTGATATGTTTCACACACGGAGAAGTCTGCGCGCAACAACGGCATCATGAGTTGCATCAACTCCGGATGGTCCAACACTTCTTGTGGCGTGCCATTCAGCTCCCGCAATCGTTCGATAAACTCCGGCTCACTTAAATCGTGGCTGGGTAGTTCTTCGCTGGGAATGTGTAGCGCGCGACGCCCGGAAATAAACAAATGCGCCGGCATAGGATTTCCTGTCCGGCGCAACCAGCGAGTGAGCTCCATAGCGATGAGTGCTCCCATGCTGTGTCCAAAGAATGTGAATGGCTTGTCGAAATAGGGCAAGAGTGCCGGTCCGAGAGTTTCGATCAACTCAGGCAAGTGCTTAAAAGCAGGTTCCGACAGACGTTCACCACGCCCTGGAAGTTGCACCGGCAACAACTGAATAGAACGGAACAACGCATCCTGCCACGAGCGAAAGCTTGCGGCGTTGCCTCCCGCGTACGGAAAGCAAAACAATCTTATGCTGGTATCCGGCTTCTCTTTGTAACCAGGCAGCCAGCGCGAGGTTTTTTCACGCACGTTGTCGCTCATCAATAATCAAGCTCCGATTCCTGCTTGAGTAGGATAACTCACATCCCTCCCAGAAAAATCTCACCACGCCCGCGTTCTTAAAGACGTAAAAACACACGCACACGATCGAGTTCCAGATCGAGTTCGCGCTTGAACGCGCGTTCGCGTGGTGGTGACGCGACATAGCCAACGTTAGCTTTGAGTTCACCATTATCTATCGCCAGGTTAGCCCAGCCAATCACGCGCTCCCGCCAAAGCACCGGCATAGCATAATAGCCAAGCTTTCGTTTTGGCGCTGGTGTATAAGCCTCGAAGCGATATTCCCAACCCCATAATCGCTTGAAGCGAGCGCGGTCGTGTACCACAGGATCGAAAGGCGCCAGCAATCTCACGGTGTCTTGAGCCCGGTGGTCCGTTGCTTTCTCACTGGCCGGCCAATACCAATCAACATCTTCAACGCGCTCGTGAGCCAGGCGTTGTCTTGCTCGCTGCAACGCGCTCGGCAACTCTTTTGTCCATTGCGGCACCGCGTAGCGCAAGCGGCCAACATAATAAGAGAGACTTGGAGCCGGTAGGGGCGCGTAAATACGAACCACTACATCGATTAATGCATCAATTCGCGTGCGACGCTCGGCCGCGGTCCTGGGAATAGAATTGTGCTCGTGTGCGGCGTAGATGCGAGTCCCTTTCTCACGTCGTACCACGCGCAGCAGACCGGTGTACTGCATCGCATCCAAAAGATGCGTAGTGGCTTTTGACGACCCACCCCAGTAATTTGTTACCAGGCCATGTGGAAATTGCTCGTCAACTTCACGCGGGTGCACTGCGCCACGCTCGCGTATGAAGTCGAGCACGAGTTTCGCTTTTTTCTTTTGTCCACGTCCCCACGGCGATTTAACCTCATCCGCAGGGACTAGCGAGTTCGAACGCGGATGCATTAACGCCTGCAAAGATCGTGTGATGTAACCGTAGTTAATGAAGAAATCTTCTTCGATATCGAGGGTTTCGTACCGTCGTTCAAGGTCACCGGCATGATAGTTTTTGACGCGATGACGCAGGATTAGATCCTGCGCACGCGCGGGAGCGCGAATCGGATCCGCCTGCACAAATCCAATTCGCTGAAGCGCATTATTCAGCGTCGTGGGTTTAGAAAAATTCCGTGTAACAGTTAAGCGCCTCAGATCATCCAGAGTGATTGACATCGTTCTATCCCATCTACAGCCACATGTGGGCCACTGCCGGTGCTTGCGCTGATCAGCGACTACGCGAATAATACCCCACCATGACAAAAGCCCCGGCGGTTTTTCTATTACTAATCTTCCTTTTCACTATCAATTCAGTACAAGGTCAACAGGCTGGCGGTCCAGCATTGTTGACTTACAACGAACTGGTCTCTCTTTACGAGGATGATCCTCCTGCCCCGGACCTCTCAAACAAACTGACCACATTATTGACGACGCCTTTCGTTAACAACTCAGCCGGCACGAGACGTGGCAAAACGAGGTCCTTGCGCGTCGCGGCGTGGAACATTGAACGAGGCCTCGAGTTTGACGCGCTGAAGGCTGCTCTCACAAACGACCAGAGGTTCTTTCGCCGTTTGACGCCCGCGATGCGCGGGTCGCGTTTCAACGTCGCGAGCATTCTGGAGCAAGCCGCCGCATTAAGCCGCGCCGACATCGTGATTCTCAACGAAGTTGATTGGGGAATAAAACGCACAAACTACCGGAATGTGGCGCGCGAGCTCGCCGGCGCAATGCAGATGAACTACGTCTTCGCAGTGGAGTTCGTCGAAGTCGACTCGCTCACATTGGGAACTGAAACACTGGAAGGCGAGACAAGCGCTGACAAAGCAAAGATGATTGAGAATCTCGCTGTCGATAAGAAGCGTACTCTCGGTCTACACGGCACGGCGATACTCAGTCGTTTTCCTCTGCGCAATTCCCGAGTGGTGCGTTTTATCAATCAGGGACACGACTGGTACCACGACGAGAAGAATGGAGTCTCCAAGCTCGAGGAAGGGAAACGGAAGGGTGTTCAATTAGTCTTCGGCGAAAAGATCATGCGCGAAGTGCGCCGTGGCGGACGCATGATGTTGGTCGCCGATATTTCGGATGCAAGCATTCCGGGCGGAGCTCTGACGGTGGTCGCCACACATCTCGAAGACAAGGCAAAAC
>JBKPJS010000575.1:0-2155 GCA_046730815.1 Acidobacteriota bacterium | reverse complement strand
TTTCTCTACAGCAGTCTTCGTGCGGCATTCTCAATGTCGCGGCAACACGCGCGGCGTTTGCTGCTGGCATCAGTACTCTACTTGCCGCTTCTGTTTATCTTGATGGTTTTGAATAAATAAGAGCCGCGATTAACGCGGATTACACAGATCAGACCAAAGGAGATGTAACCGATGGGACGAGTTCTTGCGGTTATTATCTGGATTATAACGCTACTGTCAGTGCTCCTGTTTGTGAGCGGGAAGTGGTGGTTTCCCGCGGCCATTTCCGAGCATGCTCCAGCCCTCGATCGCCAGTTTATGATCACCATAGTGGTCGTCGGTCTTTCATTCACCGCCGCGCAGATCGGCCTCGGTTGGATGGTCTGGAAGTATCGCGAAACGGGGAAGAGCGGCGACCGGGCGACTTATACGCACGGCAGCAATCGTCTCGAGGTGCTCTGGACTATCATCACCGCCTTTGTCTTTATCGCGTTGGGAGTGATGGGTCAAAGCGTCTGGGCGTCGTTGCGTTTGCACGATGCGCCTCCGGGCTCTTATTCGGTGGAAGTGGTTGCGCAACAGTTTCAATGGAACTTCCATTACGCGGGCAAGGACAACAAGTTCGGACGCACCGATCCGAAGTTGATCGACGACAGTGCTTTGAACTTCGTCGGTCTTGATTCGTCGGATCCGAGTGCCGCGGATGATTCGGTAACCGCAGCCCTCGCGATTCCAGTCAACCGTCCGGTTGAACTGCGCCTGCGATCGAAAGACGTGATTCACAACTTCTGGGTACCGCAGTTGCGCTTCAAACAGGATCTGGTTCCGGGCATGGAGATCAAAGTCCACTTCACGGCAAACAGGGTAGGGAAGTATGAGCTGGCCTGCGCGGAGTTGTGCGGGCAGCTTCACTTCAAGATGAAGAGTTACATGCTGGTGCTTCCGGAGGAAGAGATCCAGGCGCTTCAGGTTCTACCGCAGGATCAGTTCCAGGCGAAGATCGCGGAACTGCTGGCGAAGTATCCGTTGCCAACGTACTAGGGCATTGCCAATTAGCAATCGGCATAAGAAAAGACGAGGAGACGACAGATGTCAGTTGAGCATCACGAGGGCGTGCACCGGCACCCGGCGCCGACAGGCTTCATACGTAAGTACATCTTTAGCGTTGACCATAAGATCATAGGCATCCAGTACATCCTCCTGGCGCTGGCCGCAGTGCTGGTCGGCATGATCATGTCGCTGCTCATGCGACTCAACTTGTCGTGGCCGGGGACCAGTTGGCCCATCCTGGAAACACTGTTTCCCAGCGGCGCGCCGGGGGGCGTGATGACTCCGGAGTTTTACCTCTCGCTGGTCACGATGCATGGCACGATCATGGTGTTCTTCGTGCTCACGACGGCGCCCCAGGGCGGCTTTGGTAACTATTTTCTCCCGATTCAAATCGGCGCTGAAGACATGGCGTTTCCAGTGCTGAACATGATGTCGTTCTGGGTCACGCTCGTCGGGTTCGTCGTGATTCTGATGGCGATCTTCGTCGAAGGTAACCAGGGACTCGGCCAGATGTTCGCGGGACTTGGACCATCCTTCGCCGGAGGAAGCGGCACGGTTGGGCCAATTGGAGGATGGACTGGTTACGCTCCGCTCAGCGCACTCGGCAAGGTCGCCGGCCCAGGACAGGGCGCCGGCATGAACCTGTGGGTAATCAGCATCGCGATCTTCTGCGTGGGCTCATTGTTAGGCGCGTTGAATTTCATCACGACCTTACTGAACATGCGCACGAAAGGCATGTCGCTAATGCGCATGCCGCTCACCTGCTGGGCCTGGTTTACGACCGCCGTATTGGCGCTGCTTTCGTTTCCGGTTCTGCTGGGCGGCGGAATTTTGTTACTGCTCGATCGAATCGCGGGTACGAGCTTCTTCATTCCGAGTGGTCTTTACGTCAGCGGACTTCTCTCCGGCACTAACCCGAACTTCCCGCTGCACACCGGCGGTTCGCCGATTCTTTGGCAACACTTGTTCTGGTTCTTCGGCCATCCCGAGGTTTACATCGCGATTCTTCCCGGCATGGGCGCGACGTCGCACATCCTCGCGACCTTTGCACGCAAACCAGTGTTTGGTTATCGCGCGATGGTGTTCGCGATCTTTGCCATCGGCCTGCTCGGATTTTTCGTGTGGG
>JBKPJS010000574.1:0-6863 GCA_046730815.1 Acidobacteriota bacterium | reverse complement strand
ATAGCGGTAGACTGAATGTGTCCCGGCCAGCCAGCCGTTCCCGTAAAGTTCATTGTGATTGAAACGCAACTGGCTGACGAGTTGCGGATGCTCTGGACTACCGCCCTTCAGTCCGGCACCGACGTCAAGAATTATTAGACCATCGTGCCAGTAGGCGAGATATGCCAGACCATCTTTGACTTGCAGATCGTGAATGTAACGTCCGGCTATTTCTTCGCCTTCTTTGGTGCGGATCATGCCGGCAAAAGGGTTCTCGGTCTGCCACCGTGCTACTTCTTTCGGGTTCTTAACGTCTGCGAAATCGATCACGCGCATAGAGCCCGTTGCGTCATCGGTGAGATAGACGTAGTGATCGTGCACGAACGCGCTGTGAACGCCGCCGGTGACGGTTGCCGTATATTCTGAAATCAGTTTTGGATGAGCCGGATCGGACGTGTCGTAAAAAGCAATTCCATTTTTTCGATTCGACGCGCCTTCGCGTGAGATCACGAGAATCTTGCCATCGGCCGTCGTCATAATGTCGTTGACGAGGCGCGCGTCAACTTTAATCGTGTCGGTTAGCTTCGGCTGTGCCGGATCGCAAATGTCATACACCAGGAAGCGATCCGAGATCGTCGAGTAATACGCATAGTTGCCGATGATCCATTGTTCCGCGCCCTGGAATTCCTTGAACGGCGCGCGCCCAACGACCTTGATCTCTCGTTCGAGATTGCGTGGTGTCACAAGAATGGAGTTACTGGCGGAGACATTTCCGCTCGTGGCGGTAACGATGTAAGTCCCGGGTTGCTCACCGACAATCCGCCATTCTGATCGATTGTCGCTCCGATGCCACTGACGGACCATCGCGCAGTGAAGTCGTTACTCGGGTCGCCCTTGGCTGCGAACTGGACCACATCGCCGGTGCGCGCAGACTTCGCGGCTGCTGTTACCATCAAGCTGCGTAGATTGTTGTTAACGACAGAAACGGCGGTTGTAGCGCTTGCTGGTCCCGACGTGGCGGTGATGGTAGCTTTGCCTGGTCCAACTGCCGTCACCACGCCGCCTGCATCAACGGTCGCGACTTGCGCGTTATCGGAGCTCCAGTTGATAGGCACGCCGGTACGTGGATCGCCGTTGAAGATCCGTGTGACTGCGTCAAGCTGTACGCTGCCGCCGGGGACGAGTGGTGTCTTGAGCGGAACGATTTCAACCGTCTTGACGCTCGGCGCCTTCACCATAAAAGTGGTCAAGCCAGGCTTGCCTCCGACGATCGCGCCGACAGTAACCTCACCAGTTCCGAAAAGCTTCACGTTTCCAGTGTCGTCAACGGCGGCGATGTCGAATGGACCAGCGAAATATGTTGAAGGCTCTTCCTTCACGACGTTGCCTGAAGCGTCAGTCGCGACGACCGTGAGTTTTACCTGTTGTCCAACTTCGGCCTCTTTGACGGAAGCGGTCACCTGGACGTTGTTCACGGCGGATGTAGAGGTGCTCTGTTGTTGGGCCAATGCGTTAAAAGAGAGCAGCAGCGTTGTGGCGATGGCTGTGAAGAGGGATCGATTTCTCATAGTGGGCGAGAGAATAACCGATCTGGTGTTGATTTACCTCAAGAGTCCGAATCACTGTCGGTACCGTAACGCGTTAGCATGGGGTCGAGCCGAGTGGCAGCAAACCCCGAAGAATTTAGTATGCGTGAGACTGACCCGACGCTACCGCGTTACGGTACTGACCTCTTCCAAGTGCGCACGCTAATTTTTGCATCATCCGCGAAGAATGAAGTAAGCTCAAGACAATGGATAATAACGAACAAGAGCGACGTCTGGCGGCGCTTCGAGCGGTAATGAAAGAGCGCGAACTTGCCGCATTCCTCGTACCGAGAGCCGACGAGCACCAGGGTGAGTATGTTCCTCCCTCTGCAGAACGACTCGCATGGATTTCCGGTTTTACAGGTTCAGCAGGAATGGCGGTGATCACTCCGGACCGAGCAGTGTTGTTTGTTGACGGACGATACACTCTACAGGCAGAGCAGCAAGCATCTTCGTGGGAACATCGCCATCTGATTAAGGACACACCCGAAGCGTGGCTTGCCGGCGTAATCAAACGCAACGACCTCGTCGGTTTTGATCCGCGGTTGCACACACCCGAAGGACTGGCGCGTATCGCGTCAGCAGTCGAACGAGCAGGCGCAGTGATGAAGCCGCTGGAAGAGAGTCCGATCGACAGGGTATGGACCAATCGACCTGGCCCACCCATGGGCATGGTTGAACTCTTTCCTGATTCGCGAGCCGGTGAATCCTCGGCACAAAAGCGCAACCGCATGGCGGAGGCACTGCGGCAGCAGCAGATGGACGCATTAGTGATATCAGCTCCTGATAGTCTCGCATGGCTTTTCAACATACGCGGCGCCGATCTTGCTCACACACCCTTTGTTTTAGGCTTTGCGATCCTGCACTCGGATGGACGAGCGGTGCTCTTTGTCGATCCTCGCAAGATAACTCCGGCTGTGCGAGAGAATTTTAACAATCAGGGAGAAGGAGCGATCACAGTCACTGAGCCGGCCGCTTTTAATGACGCATTGAGCAGCTTGGGCGGTAAAACTGTGCGCGTCGATAAAGCGACGGGCAGCATTGACATCATTGAGCGCCTCAGATCCGCAGGGGCCAATGTGGAGGTCGGAGATGATCCGTGTACGCTACCAAAGGCCTGCAAGACGGAAGCGGAGCTGGCCGGAATGCGTGCCGCACATGTGCGTGACGGCGTGGCTCTCGTGCGATTCATGAGCTGGTTTGTTGAGAATGCTCCGGGTTCAGAAACAGAATGGTCGCTCGCGAAGAGGCTCGATGCACTGCGCGCCGAAGGAGAACATTTTCACAGTCTCAGTTTCCCGACAATTTCCGCTGCGGGGCCCAGTTCAGCACTGCCGCACTATCGAGTTGAAGAAGACAGATCTCGCGCTCTTCAGAATGACGAAATCTATTTGGTTGACAGCGGAGCACAATATCTTGACGGGACCACGGACGTCACTCGCACGCTGATTGTCGGCACGCCTACTCGTGAGATGATCCGGCGATACACACAAGTGCTCAAAGGACACATCTCCATCGCCACCGCACGGTTCCCACAAGGAACCACCGGCGCCCAGATCGACGCACTCGCGCGACAGTACCTCTGGCAGGATGGAGTCGACTACGACCATGGCACCGGTCATGGAGTTGGTTGCTTCCTGTCGGTCCACGAAGGCCCGCAGAATATTTCGAAGCGGCCGGTCGCTGCGCCCTTGCTTCCAGGCATGGTGCTGTCAGATGAGCCTGGGTACTACAAGACTGGAGCATTCGGAATTCGGATCGAAAACCTGGTGGCGGTCACCGTTCTCGATCCGCAACCTGAAGGAGCAGAGTGCACGACACTCGGCTTCGAGACGATCACACTTGCGCCCTACGACCAGCGTTTGATCGACGTTTCACTCTTGACTCCGAGCGAACGTGATTGGGTTGACGCCTATCACGCGCGAGTGCGGAAAACGCTAACGCCGCACCTGGACCAGCAAGACGCCGCATTCCTGGAAAAAGCGACCGCGCCACTTCAAACTGTAAACACAAACGAATAGCCGTAGTCTTTAGGGACGTCAGTCATTATCAAACCCTCAGCATCCGGCGCATGACGCGCGCCGGCTCCGCCATAAGCTCCATCCGACTTGCTGGTTCTGGCTGGTCCAACCATGAACCTGGACGGCCCCCTCGCCGTGTTCGAGAGACGGATGTTTATCAGAGGAGTGTGGTCTGTGCAAATTTAGACGCTTAGCAAACCACGGAATCCCCTTGCGCCGTAGTAAGACTCGGCGCCGTTGTGATACACGAAAACGTGGTCGTACCGGCGATCACAAAAGAGGGCGCCGCCGAGTTTTCTGATATCGGAAGGTGTCTTCACCCAGCTCGACGTTTTCATATCGAAAGCTCCAAGTTGTTGCAACTCCCGATACTGTTCTTCCGTCAAAAGCTCAATGCCCATGGCCGCTGCCATGTCTACGGCGTTATCTTTTGGTTTATGTTCTTTCCTTGCCTCCAGTGCTTCACGGTCGTAACAAACACGTCTGCGGCCTTTAGGACTCTCCGCTGAACAATCATAAAAAGTGTATTCGCTCGTCTTTTTCTCCCCACCAACGACATCCGGTTCACCGCCCGTTCTTTCCATTTCACCGAGTGACCACAGTTTTTCCGGATTCGCTTCCAGCTTTGCTTGTACTTTGGTCCAATCAAGACCTTTATGGCGGCTCATGTTTTTTTCAAAACGGGCTTTCAATGCGCTCAGTAGTTCTTCACGTTGTTCTGATGACAACTTCTTTTTATTGCTACTGGTATTCTTCATACTTCTATATTAACTCATCAGGCTGAGGACCGGCGCCGGCGCCATGGCAGGCCCCACAGTCCGCGCACTGAGAGGATGACGGAGAAGGGGGCGGTCACGCCTACCGCGAGGAGCGTCCAGACCCAGAAGAACATTCCGCTGGAATGGGCGATCCTGCCGCCGACAAGTCCGGCCCCCCTCATATGCGCGAGGGGCATGAGCGACGTAAGGAGCGACCCGAGGAGAATGATGATGTACCCGGATCGCCGTCCGGCGAGCACCAGCGTTCCGTATAGGTAGGCGACCAGAATTAGCAACCCACTGACTTGCTTGAACCCTCCCGGCTCAAACCCGCGGACGATGTCATCCGAAAGGTGAAGCGTAAAGAAGAGGATGGATAGCAAAGACGTAACGGTTAACATTAAGTTCTGTTTCAATTGATAATTCTCCTGATTAGCCTGCTCAAGGGCTTGAAGAGCCGTGAGAGCCTATAGTCTTTGAACTTCCAAGTCTCCACACGCTGTAATTAGATTGTAAAAAGTTGTATCCACGAATTACACGGATTCATTTGTCAATCCGTGTAATCTGTGGATAGAAGGATCCTGTAGGGTTATTCGATGAAGCGATAGCCGAGCCGGTGAACGGTAATGATGTGCTGCGGCTCGGAAGGGTCAGGCTCGATTTTCTGCCGCAGCCTGGCGATATGGTTATCAACCGTGCGCGTCACCGGGGTGCTGTCATACCCCCAAACCTCGTCGAGCAGTTGGTCGCGAGTGACGATTTCACCTCGGTGCCTGATCAGGTAGTGCAAGATCTCAAACTCGCGAGCTGAAAGATCTAATACTTGTCCGCCTTTGCGCGCCGCGTATTTTTTAAAGTTCAACTCCACGTCGCCAAATGTAAAACTTTCGATTTCGACGACCTGTTTTGCAGCCCTTCGCAAATGCGCCCTGATGCGCGCGAGCAGTTCCTTAATGCTGAATGGTTTCGTCACGTAATCATCCGCGCCAACTTCCAGGCCGACCACCTTGTCCGTTTCCTGACTCCGGGCCGTCAGCATCAGAATTGGAGTTTCGATTCCGCGAGTGCGTAATGTGCGACACACATCTATGCCGCTCATCAATGGCAGCATCACATCGAGCAGAATGATGTCGGGTTTCTCGGACGAGGCCTTCTCTAAGCCTTCCTTCCCATCGCGTGCCACAGCCACCTCATAGCCTTCATACTCACAGCTATCCTTTAGCCCGAGAACCATGTTGGGTTCGTCTTCAATTATCAGGACTTTAGCCAACTTATGTTTCTCCTATTGACGATGCTTGTGCATCAGCGGCCCTGGGCGAGAGCGGAAGGCGAATCGTAAAACGACTTCCGTTACCGACCTCGCTTTCGACGGAGATTGTTCCGTTGTGAGCTTCGACAATGTGCTTCACCAGAGATAAACCGAGGCCACTACCCTTTACGTCATGGACCAGCCCGTTGCCCACACGGTAGAACTTCTCGAAAATCTTTGCCTGTTCGGCGCGTGGAATTCCAATGCCGTGATCGGCTATTTCAATAGACAGGTCAGCTCCGAGCGTTTTCGTTGTGATCGAAAGCTGCTTCACCTCGCCTGAATATTTCATGGCATTATCAAGCAGATTCGAGATCGCCTGGGCCATTGCATCGCGGTCAATTAAGACAGACGGCAGATCGCGTTGGATGTTTGTTTGAATGTTAAAACCGGAATTGATGATCTGATAGCGATAGCTGGAAAGCACATCATCAATCACTTCTGCCATATCACTGTGGGCGAAAACATACGTTTTCCGTCCGGCCTCGATTTTTGAGAAATCGAGGATGTTATCGATCATCTTGTTCAAACGCAGGCTTTCATGCCGGATGATCCGGTAATACTCCGTCTTCTTCTCTTCACTGTTCACACGACCCAGCTCGAGAATTTCAGAAAACAGGCTGAGCAACGAGAGCGGTGTCTTTAGTTCATGCGAGACATTTGCGACGAAATTTGATTTCGCTTGCGCCAGACGCGCTTCGCGGTCCGTGGCCCGTATGGTAAGCGCTATACCACCAAGTAAGAACACTAGTACGAGGAGAGTTGCACCAGCACTATGCAAAAAACTGTCGCGCGCGAGGGCATCGAGATTTGTATTCTTCAGGCCGATTCCTGCTTTCCAACTGGAGAACGGACGATCAAAGTTGCTTTCGAGAAGGTATCCGTTCTGAGCCGCTCCGTTTGAATAAAGTACGCGCTGATTGTCGTCGCTAATCGTAACGGCCATGGCTAATGAGGCAGTGGCATCTGAGATGTGGGATGGGGCAGTCTCAGCTATACTGCGAGCTATCAGGTCATCTCTGACGAAACCTTCGTTTAATAAGATACCCGCAAAACCGCTCTGCTCTCCTTTCGTTAGATCCTTCAACGGATAAAATAGATATGTTCCTTCACGCAAGCTCGGCGGACAGGTCGGACAGGAATGATATATGAATAAATAGTTGCGCTTACCGTCGAGAAAACTTTGGGCCATCCGCGCATTGTCAAATAG
>JBKPJS010000573.1:0-8018 GCA_046730815.1 Acidobacteriota bacterium | reverse complement strand
TCGGATGGCTGATCCGCCCCGGCTCACGAAACTCGGTGCCAAATGGGTCGAAGTGAGGAAACGGCGGGCTCAAGGCTTCCGTAGTGGCATGATGAGGGCGTATTGAAAACGTGGCCAGCAACACCCGTTGATGCATCGCTCACCTCAAGCCTGAAGGGGTTGCCCTAAACTTGTCGGAGTTGCTTCTTTAACAAAGGGAGCAGCCGGGGTCGGTCAGCCATCCGACGACTGGTAATCAAAATGTCTTCTATCTCTTGCGAAGAAATCAGACAGATGCTTTCGTCGTACATCGACGATTGTGTGTCTCTCCCGTCTCGGGTGGCAATCGATGAGCATTTGGATCGTTGCCCTGTGTGTCGTGCTGAGGCTGCGGAGTTGCGCTCGCTGACTCGCAGTCTGAGTTTACTGGCGCGCCCCACACCGCCCGCAGATCTTTCCGACACGATTTCTGATCTGCTGACGATTGAAGCTGCCGCTCGGCGTCAAGCCCCTAATCCCTCTATCAGTCATCGCATTGCACGTTTTCTCGAGCCGCGCTTGATGCCATACACGGTCGGTTCTTTTGCGTCAGTCATCATGTTCTTCCTGATGTTTGCGGCGCTTCGTCCGCACTTCGTCGCGCTGCGTGAAGCGGCGCTCCAGGCCAATGGCGGCGTGATTCTTCTCCATACCACTGAGCCCAAGTACGATCTCTACAGTCCTGAAGACTTCGCCAGAAGCCGTGCGGACGTCTCTGAACTGTCGCCTACATTGAATCCAAGTGGCAGGCTGGCCGCCCTGACCCGTGCCTCGACCCATTCACATACCAATTACTACGACAATGGCGACGACATGATCGTGGGTCTGGACGTTTTCAGTAATGGGGCTGCTTCATTGGCCGAGGTGGTCCAGGCTCCGCGTGACAAGCGAATGTTGGATGAGTTTGAATCCGCCTTGCGCCAGGATGCGCCTTTCGTGCGCGCCTCATTCGACCGCCGCCCCGACACAATGCGTGTCTTCTTCACTGTGGGTCAGAAGGTCGACGTCGACGCCCGCAATTTCTAACTCTCGGCCCGCTCTTATCTCCCATCATTCGCGATCTTCCTACCTCGCTTGACGCACCGCACTCCGCATGCTAGTTTGCGGCTTCACCTGTTATTACTGACTAAAATAACGTGACGCTCGTAACTCTGGCGCGCGTGGTGATTAACTTGACCGCAACTGCTCAGCAACTCAAACAAACGCCACTCAATAGCGCCCACCGGCAAGCAGGTGGTCGCATGGTCGATTTCGGCGGTTGGGACATGCCCGTTCAGTATCCAGCCGGAACAATCGAAGAGCACCTCCGCACAAGAACGCATGCCGGACTGTTCGACGTCTCGCACATGGGTGAGATTGACGTTCGCGGCACGGATGCAATCGCGTTCGTCAACCGTTTGACGTCCAATGACGTTCGCAAACTTATTGATGGCCAGGCACAGTACTCCGCGCTGACAACTCCACAGGGAACAGTTATAGACGATCTGCTTGTTTATCGACTTGCTGAAGATCACTTGCTGCTCGTCGTGAATGCGAGCACCACAGAAAAGGATTGGGAATGGATCAAGTCTCATCATTCGGGTGAGGCGGTCGAGTTGAATAACGTCAGCTCCGATTATTGCCAGCTCGCCTTGCAAGGTCCGGACGCGCACTCGATTCTGCAAAAGTTGACTGACTCGCCGCTGGCGGAGATCAAGTACTACCACTTCACTCCGGGCAGTGTTGATGGAGTTGAGGGAATAATCTCTCGAACTGGTTATACGGGCGAGGACGGTTTCGAAGTCTATGCACCGGCTGATCGCGCCGAACAGCTTTGGAACAAGATCCTTGACGCCGGAGATTCAGGCTCAGCGACCGGTGTACTTCCCTGTGGACTCGCCGCGCGCAACACTCTGCGACTCGAAGCCGGAATGTCTTTGTACGGTCATGAGATTGACGAGTCCACCACTCTGCTCGAAGCGAATCTCGGGTGGATTTGTAAACTCGATAAGGGCGACTTCATTGGTCGCGAACCACTGGCGCGTCAAAAAGAAAGTGGCGTGAAGCGCAAGCTGGTCGGTTTTGAAGTGACTGAGCGCGGCATCGCTCGCGACGATCAGGAAGTTGTCGTAGCTGGCGAGCGGGTTGGAAAAGTGACGTCAGGTAGTCCTGCGCCTTTCCTGAAAAAGAATATTGGCTTCGCATACGTGCCAGTCGAGTATGCGAGTGTCGACCAGGATATTAAGATTGATGTCAGAGGACGACTTGTTGGCGCGCAAGTAGTCAAGACGCCGTTTTACAAGAGACCGAAGTAGACAGGATTAACAGATAGGATGGAGGATCCATGGCGAACGTTCCGGAAGACCTGCACTACAGCAAAGACCATGAATGGGTGAGGGTTGACGGTGATCAGGCCATCATCGGCATTACTGATTACGCGCAAAACTCATTGGGTGACGTAGTGTACGTCGAGTTGCCAAAAGCCGACGATGAATTTGCAGCGAATGAATCATTCGGCTCGGTTGAATCAGTCAAAGCAGTATCCGAAGTCTTCACTCCCGTCGCCGGCGTAGTGGTAAAGATTAATGAGTCACTCGCCGACGAACCTGAAACAGTCAACTCGGATCCGTATGGCGACGGCTGGATGATCCGTGTGAAAATGTCGAATCCAGGCGAAGTCGATAGTTTGTTGACGGCCGCGGAGTATGAAGATTTTACGAAAGCTGAGAGCGAATAATCTTGCGCTACATTCCTAACTCGCCGGAAGAGCGCATAGAGATGCTCGAGGCAATTGGGTTACGATCGGCTGAGGATCTGTTTGAATCGATTCCTCAGGATTTGCGTTTGCAGCGGCCCCTCAACACGCCCGCCGCACTCTCCGAAATCGAGCTCCTCGACAGGTTTGAGCAGATGGCGGCGCGCAATGCCGCGGCCCGCCGCATAAGCTTTATGGGCGGCGGTGCTTACTCGCACTACATTCCAACCATTGTCGATCATATCCTGTCGCGCTCTGAGTTTTTCACTGCTTACACTCCCTATCAACCTGAGATTTCACAAGGCACACTGCAAACTATCTTCGAGTTTCAGACCCTGGTTTGCCAGTTAACGGGGATGGAAGTGGCCAACGCCTCCATGTACGACGGCTCGACGGCGCTCGCCGAAGCCGTGTTGATGGCTGAACGCGTTACGAAGAGATCGAAAGCGATCTCCTCGACTGCCGCGCATCCACAGTATCTCGAAGTTGTAAGAACTTACGTTCAGCACGCAGGTATCCATCTGGAGTTGGTTCCGTTGGATGAACGTACCGGCCAATCGTGGAAGTCGTTGGCAGAGGCAGTCGACAACGAGACCGCAGCACTGGTCGTTCAATCGCCAAACTTTTTCGGCTGTGTCGAGGATGTGGCTGCTTTGGCGGATGCGGCCCATGCGAAAGGCGCACTGTTGGTGGTTGTGATCACTGAAGCGATGTCACTTGGGTTGTTGAAGTCGCCCGGCGCGTGTGGCGCTGACATCGTGGTTGCTGAAGGACAGTCGTTTGGAGTACCGCTTTCTTTTGGTGGTCCATACGTTGGCCTGTTTGCGACGCGAGAGAAATATGCGCGGCAGATTCCGGGACGTCTTGTCGGCGAGGCTTATGACAAACAAGGACGTCGAGGCTTCGTGCTCACGCTTGCCACTCGCGAACAACACATTCGCCGGGAGAAAGCCACATCAAACATCTGCACCAACGAGGGACTGATTGCGCTGGCTGCAACTGTTTATTTAGAGACGATGGGACGGCGTGGTATTCAGGAGGTCGCACAGCAGTGCGCGCAGAAAGCTGCGTATGCGGCGCGGGCAATCGCGGGAGTGAAGGGTTATTCACTTCCCTTTTCCGGACCTTGTTTTAATGAGTTTGTGGTGCGCAGTCCGATCAAAGCGATGGAACTGCTTTCGCGCTTAGGTAAAGAAAAAGGAATCGACGGCGGTATTGCGTTGTCGCAATTCATATCTGATCGCACTAACGATTTTCTTGTCTGCGTGACAGAGACAAACAGCCGGGCGCAGATCGACGCTCTTGTCGCTGGACTCGGTGAATTGAGCAAGGATTAAGGAATGCTTAAAGAGGTTCTCCCGCAAAGGCGCAAAGGCCCCAAGACAGAATTCGAATGCAGATTTCCTTTGCGCCTTTGCGCCTTCGCGGGAGACTGCTTTTGTCTATGACGACAGCAATCACAAAAGTCACCACGCACATCAGCCCAAACGAGCAGCTCATCTTCGAGCGTTCACAGACAGGTCGAATTGGATATCGGCTGCCTGCTCTCGACGTTGACGAAGTTCCCCTCGAGATTCCAACGGAGTTTCGTCGTGATGACGATCTGGAAGGCATGCCGGAAGTGAGTGAAGTCGACGTGATTCGCCACTTCGTTCGCATGTCGACATGGAACTACTCGATCGATCTCGGCATGTACCCGCTAGGATCGTGCACGATGAAATACAACTCGCGACTGAATGAACGAGTGGCGCGGATCGCGGGCTTCGCGAACCTACATCCGTTGACCGGCGAGCAGGATGCGCAAGGCGCGTTGCAGGTGATCTATGAACTTCAGCAACACCTCGCGGAGATTACAGGCTTGCCCGGCATCTCTTTACAACCCGCCGCCGGCGCACACGGCGAGATGACCGGCATCATGATCATTCGCGCGTTCCTCGACGCGCGCGACGGCGCTGCCGCCTCGCATCGACGCACGATGCTCATTCCCGACTCAGCGCACGGAACAAATCCAGCGTCCGCGCACCTCTCAGGCTTCTCTGTCAAAACAATCAAATCCACCGCCGAAGGTCTTACGGATCTTGATCACTTGCGCGAACTCTGCGCGCACGGCGAGGTGGCGGGTTTGATGTTGACCAACCCAAACACCCTCGGATTATTCGAGCGCAACATCAAACAGATCTGCGAAATCGTTCACGAGGCCGGCGGTCTCGTTTACATGGACGGCGCCAACATGAACGCGCTTGTCGGTGTGGCGCGTCCGGGCGACATGGGCGTGGACGTTATTCACCTGAACCTGCACAAGACTTTTTCGACACCTCACGGTGGAGGTGGACCAGGCAGTGGTCCTTGTTGCAGCACGAAAGAGCTCGAACCGTTTTTGCCGGTGCCGCGAATCGTAAAATTCGGCGAGCAGTTCCGGCTCGATTACGATCAGCCGCGCTCGATCGGTCGCGTAAAAGCGTTCTTTGGAAACTACGGCATGATGTTGCGCGCACTTTCATACACGCTCACACACGGCAACGACGGTTTGCGGGAGGCGACGGAAGCGGCGGTGCTGAACGCGCGTTATGTTGCGGCCGGTCTGGTTGAGGACTACGACAAGCCGTTTGCCGGTTCGCCGATGCACGAAGTGGTCTTCACGGACAAGCGACAGTCCCGCAAAGGAGTGCACACGCTGGACATTGCGAAGCGTTTGATCGACTACGGATTTCATCCGCCCACCATCTATTTTCCGTTGATCGTGCAGGGAGCAATGCTTATCGAACCAACCGAGTCCGTCGGTCGACAGGAACTGGATCAGTTTATTGCTGCGATGAAATCGATTGCGAGTGAGGCTGTCGAGGATCCGGAGTTAGTATTGAACGCGCCTCACGACACGCGCATTGGTCGTCTCGACGAAGCCTCCGCCGCGCGCAAACCCGTCCTTCGCTGGAAACCATCCACAGATTACGCAGAGAAATCTGTGTAATCTGTGGATGGCTTTGGCACTTTCAATAGCGCGAGGCGCTCCACTGGCCGGCCGTTCACAATGTGTTCCTCAACAATCTCCGGAACGTCAGTCGCCCGCACTTGCGCGTACCAAACACCATCGGGATACACCATCACCGCCGCCCCAATCGCACAAAACCCAACTGACGCGCACTCAGTCAACACTACCGAGCCATTCGGGTTGCGACCCTTACTCGCCTTGCCAAACTGAAGCCCACGCGCCTTAAGCTCACGCTCAAAAGCATCTCGAACATCTGCGCTGCCCACGGCCGAGCACGACTTCCCCGTGCACACAAACACGTGATATTGAATCGAAGCCGCGACGACAGGCGCCAACTCAACTAAACGATCGTAGTCATCTATAAAATCCGCGTCCGCCAAAATCAGTCCCTCGCTTAAACTTCATGCTATCACCACGTAAGCCATAAACGTTAACTCTTCCGCTCAACTTCATTGTAGAATGGGCGGCGAGGGCTTTGTAAACTCTTTATGGCATCTGGCCTGGTTATTCACATCTCCTCGGGCGACGACCGGCATACCGAAATCCTCACCGACGACAGCGTTCGCATTGGTGCTTCCGAAAGCTGTGACCTGCGACTCCGTTCGTCCAGTCTGCCCAAAACGGCGGCAAATACGGTCTTGCTCGAGCTCAGCCGGACGAATGGCTCGTATCGCGTCACTGATTTCGACCCGACGACTGCGCTCACGCTGAACGGTGAGCCTGTCGCTCCGGGTAGCGAGATCCGCGACGGCGACGAGTTTCGGATCACGGATTCTGAACTTGTGCTTCACTTCTTTCCGGTGCGGGCGCTTCCGGCTGTCGTGCCCGCTTCGTCTCGCGAGACGCACGTGGCGCCGTTCATCGAAGCTGCCGCAATCGAATCGGCCGCGACTGCGAGACGCGACGATGCGAAGGTGTTCCTGCGCGAGTTTACGCGCGAGCTCGTCCGCGAAATCAATCCCAGCACGAAGTTGATAACACTGGCGATTGCCGTTGCCTTGGTCGGCGGCATGCTTTACCTGGGCTTCGCGATGTACAAGGAACTGCAGCGGAGCCGCCGGCTCACAGACGAGCTAAGCGCTAAAGTCGGCCAAATGGGAAACGAGGTCACCAAGACCAACAAACAAATAAGCAACATTGACGAGTCGACCAAGCAGTTGCAAAACAGTCTTTCGCTGGCAGTGAAGCTTCGTAGTGAGTATGGAAATGGTGTTTGCCTGATAGCCGGTTCTTTCTATTTTGTTGAGGCAGGCACAGGTCGCCCGCTCCGGTACGCCGAAGCGCAAGTGAACGAGAGCGGAGCCACGGTCCAAAGTGGCGCCCCCGAAACGTTGACACCTGAAGGAAACGCGGCGATCGCTGAGTGGGAATTTGTCGGTTCGGGTTTCCATGTAGGCCAGGGGTTTGTGATGACGAACCGCCATATCGCTCAACCATGGATCGCAGACGATCGAGCGCAAAGTATCGGCGGGACACTGAAGGCCCAACCGCGTTTGAGAAGATTGATTGCTTATTTTCCCGGTTTCACTCAGGCGATTCCTCTGGAGTTCAAAGCCGCCTCGCAGAGAGACGATCTTGCCGTGTGTACTTTGACTATGCCGGAGATTCCCGAAACCATTCCGGTGCTTCCGCTGGAAACCGATCCGGATGCGGTAGCAGTCGGCAAGACAGTGGTGATGATGGGTTATCCGTCTGGTCCAGATCGACTGCTCGCGTTGCTCGACGACGCAGAGTCGAGAGGCATACAACAGCGCTATGGCACGCCCATGGCCCAACTCGGATACCTTGCGGAAACAAAACGCATTCAACCACTCACGACGCAAGGTAATATTACCGATTTGGACGTTCGTCGAATCGTATACGACGCACGAACGGCTGAAGGCGGATCCGGCGCGCCGCTCTTTGGTCCTTCCGGCCGTGTAATCGGAGTCAACTTCGCAGTCTTCACTGAAAACCAGGCCTCAAACTTCGCAGTGCCAATTCGCTTCGGTCTCAGTCTCCTTGAACGTGCCGGCTGGGAAGCTCCGGTAAAGGAAGAACCCGAGACCGCCGAGAAATCTCCCGGCCACGCCGCCCCACCGAGGTGATCGCGCACGGTTAACGATAGTTCGTCCCCAACCGTCTCAATCACATGATTACAGTCAATCTTGATAATCACGTAAATCGTGTAGAAATGCCTTTCATGCAAAGCCAACGAAGCCATGGTTGAATGGCATCTGATCGCGGACTGTTACAATGCAGGACCTGTCATAGGATGGCACAAAATCGGTCCATGAG
>JBKPJS010000572.1:0-4704 GCA_046730815.1 Acidobacteriota bacterium | reverse complement strand
GAGCCTTCAAGCAACTGAGCACCACATTTCGGACACGTCATAAACTACTCCTAATGTAAATCCTGTCTCACGGCCTTATGCGGTACAACATCCTCGGAAACGGTATCGTCTCTCGAATATGCTCGATGCCACACATCCACGCAGTGCATCGTTCGACGCCCATTCCGAACCCCCCATGCGGGACGCTGCCATAGCGCCGCAGATCCAAATACCATTGAAACGCTTCTTCCGGAAGCTCATGCAGCGCAAGCTGCTCCTGCAAAAACTCGAGCGAGGTGGCGCGTTCACCGCCGCCGATAACTTCTCCATAACCTTCCGGCGCGAGCACGTCAACTCCCAGCGCGAGTTCCGGCCGTTCAGGATCTCTCGCCATGTAAAACGCCTTCACGGCCGCCGGATAGTGATGCACCATCACCGGCTTATCAAACTGGCTCGAGATGTACGTCTCATCCGGCGCGCCAAAGTCACCACCCCATTCAAACTTCGATTCCAGCACGCCTTTTTCAAAACCTTCATGAAGGAGCTTCACCGCTTCGTCGTAATGGATTCGCGGAAACGGCGCCACGATCGCTTCTAATTTCAAAGTGTCGCGTTCCAACACCTTCAACTCTTCACTTCTCTGTTCGAGCACTTGCGCCGCGATGTATGAAAGCATGCGCTCAGATAAACTCATCACGTCGTCGAGCGTCGCGTAGGCCATCTCGGGCTCAACCATCCAGAACTCTGTCAAGTGTCGTCGAGTCTTCGATTTCTCAGCCCTGAAAGTCGGACCAAAGCAATAGACTTTTCCAAACGCCGCGGCAGTTGCTTCGTTGTACAGTTGGCCAGACTGCGTCAGATACGCTTTCTCACCGTCGAAATAATCGACTTCGAAAAGTGTAGTCGTTCCTTCACAAGCAGCCGGAGTAAAGATAGGCGAATCGCAAAGCGTGAAGCCGTCATTATCGAGAAAATTTCTTACTGCCTGGACCACTGTGTGTCGAACCTTGAGCACCGCATGTTGCCGGCGAGACCGCAGCCAAAGGTGCCTGTGGTCCATCAGAAACTCAGTGCCGTGTTCTTTCGGGGTGATCGGATAATCGTGGACCTGCTGCAAAACCTCTGCATCGTTCACGTCAATTTCGTATCCGCCGGGCGCGCGACTGTCTGCGCGAACAGTCCCCTTGATCACCAAAGCCGATTCCTGGCCGAGTCCTTTTAATTCTTCCCACAACTCGGGCGAGATCGCGTTTTTCAAAACTACGCACTGCACGACGCCCGTGCCGTCGCGCAGTTGCGGAAAAAGAATCTTGCCGCTCGAGCGCATGTTGTAGAGCCATCCTTTTAGGACGACTTCAGCGCCGGCGTGTTTTGAAAGTTGGTTGATGTAGGTGTGGTTGTCTGAAGCGATTGCGTGTGATTGCGTTGTCATCGAAAACCCGAGGGTCCAAGCTGTTAATTAATTCGTTCCTTTAACATCCGTCGTAGTGTGGGGAATCTTTCGAGCCATTCAGCGGCCTGCAAAACAATCTGCAGTGTGGGCTGAATGAAGTGTTGGTACGCTACGGCCCTGCCAGAAACCGCGGTCTGATATGAGAAAGTCCCGGTCGCTTTCAATCCGCGTTGAATGGTCATGAGTCGAAACTCAAGCGCGAATTCATCAGGATCGATCGCGCCGAGCCCAAGCAGCCGTCGCTCCTCAAGAAAAAACAGCCGATGAGCGCGCAGTTCAGCAAGTGAGGGCAGACACGGTTGACGATCCAGCAAAAATGAAACCAGGTCGTAACTCGCCGGACCCATGCGGGCGTCCTGATGATCCACGATTCGAATCTGCTTCTTGTTGTCGATCATCAAGTTTGATGCGTGGTAATCGCGGTGACACAGCACGCGTGGCACGGCTGCCAACTCGGCAGCGATGTCATTCAGCTCCGCTTTCAGCTCGGCGACCTCAGCATGGCGTAACGTGTCGCCGCGCAAGCTTCCAAAGTAGTGTTCAAAAAAGAAGTCGAGTTCCCAGGAAAGCTTTGCTTCGTCAAACGCGAGCCGGCTGGCAATCGAGTGCATCTCGTACGCCCGCTCCGTTGCGTTCTGAATTTTGGCAATCACAGCGATGGCCTGTTCCTTGTACTCGTCGCACTGCTCCTCGGATTCGTCTTCATAAAAATGAAATAGCTGCCGATCCCCGAGATCCTCCTGAACGATGATCCCCGCATTGCCGTCAACTGCGTAAATCTCTGGCACCGGAATCTCACACTCCAGAAAGAGCCGGGTTACGTCCAGATAAGGGTGAAATTCCGGATCGAAAGGCTCCGGATAGACCGCTGCCACAGCGGTGTGCTTTTTCCAACCGATGCGGTAATACTGGCGAGTTGAAGCATCGGGAGTGAGGGGGATGACTTCCCTACTTGCGATTCCTTGCTGCGTGATGAATCTCGCAAGTCGATCTGACGCGGAGGATTCAAACACGTTGGAAATCACAGGTTTTGGAGCACTCATTGAGTTCATTGCCGATTGCCGATTTCCAATTGCCGATTGATCAATTCATTTGTATTCCGGGTTCAGCAAATCGACAATCGGAAATTGGCAACCGGCAATGGTGTCGCGGATTGTATCACAAGGGAACGACAAAGTTTTCACCCTGAACTTTCCCGGATTGGGCCTTTTCAGGGGGGTTTTTGCCTTCTACTAAACTGCGGGGCACAACTACCGCATTCTCGATGACCTCTCCTGCTGAGATCTTCACGTCATCTGCGAGCACGGCTCGGTTCACTCGCGCACCCTCGCCGACTTTAACGTTGTCCCAGAGAACTGAATCCGTGACTGTCCCCGATATACTCGCGTTAGCTCCCGCGACGTACGACTTTCCACTTTCTTTCAACAACTCAACACTGATGTCCAGATACCGTTTCAACGTCGAGAGCTCACGCCACTTTCCGGAAGCAACGTGAGTAGCAACGACTTCTCCGTTCGCAATTGCCTGCGGATAAACGTCGGTAGTCGAGTGGGAGAAAACACCGCGGGGAATGTATTCGAAGATCCGCGGTTCAAGAATCTGTATGCCAGTGAACATTAGTGGCTCGTTATCACTTTCGATTGGCATCCCGCCGAACCGTTTGACTCGACCGTCTTCAGTCTCCACGACACTGAAACGCTCGCGGCGAGTGTTGGGAAGGAGCACTAACGTGGCAATCGCGTTTGCTTTTCGATGAGTCTCGAGCGCGGCATTCAAATCGATGTCGGTAATTATTTTCCCATTAATGGCGACAAACGTGTCGCGTTCGAAAAACTCACGCGTGTTATCCAGCGCACCGCTGGTTCCAAGGATCGCCGGTTCTTCGACGTAATGAAGCTTGACTCCGAACCGGCTGCCATCTCCGAGCGCTCGCCGAACCGATTCAGGCCGATGATGCAGGTTAACGACAATCTCGTCGATGCCGTAACCAGCCAGGTACTCTGCGACGTAACCGACCAGCGGTTTTCCTAAGATCGGTATGGCGGGTTTGGTGCGGTCTTCGGTGAGTGGCCAGAGGCGTGTGCCATAGCCGGCAGAAAGAACGATTGCGCGCATTTGGCAGTCTTTCAAGAAGCCTTGGAGGCATCGCGCATGACGAGGTCAAATGTTCCGGGAGCGACTTTGCGAAAGCGGGAGTTGCGATTGAGGGATACTGCGACGCTGATTGTCGGGTTCTGACCTGTGAACTTGAAACCACCTTCGAGCAGACGGTTGTAAAGCTCGTTCACGTGAAGTGGCCCACCTTCCTCACGGAGTAACAGCGTCACTGCCTGAGGAATCGTTCGATCCATGAACCGATCGCTGAGTGCTTCAACGTTGTTGCGGACCGTGGGAATCTGTGTTCGTCGATCAACTGGAGCCTGCACTCTTGGGGACTGGCGCATGGCCGCTTCGAGCTCGGCGTCAGACGGCAGGCCCAGCGAGATGTTTCCGGAAGCCAAAACTGAGGAAAGAAGACGGTAAATAGCTGCTTCGGTCTGGCTGGCTAACGTGTCCATCTCCGCCAGTTCAGCACGGACGCTGTCAGCCTCTGCTTCCAGTTCTCGTAAACGAGCGGAGAGGTGCATTCGGGCCGCGCGCGACTGGCGCAGGCTCTGTTCGAGGCGTGATAGCAGGTTTTCACTCACAGTCCGTGATTCTAAGAGGAATGAGACAGGATTGACAAGATTTTTCAGGATGACAGGATTTCATTTTGTAATCCTGAAACATCTTATAAATCCTGTCTAATTAGCGATCGCGATTAAGAATGTAAGCAGGAAGAGCGCGAAGGGAGTCGCAGTAATCTGAGTCGGGCAGATTATCGAGGGCGGAGCAGGCGTCTTCCGCATATTCATCAGCACGAGCCCGCGCCTTTTCCAACGCGCCGGTCCGAGCCATTGCCTTCCGCAAATCCTCCTGCTTAACGGTATCGTACTTCCCTTCCCGCAAGACCGTTTGAATCATCTCTAACGTCTGCGGCTCTGCGTCTCTCAAGTAGATCAACGGCAGCGTAACCTTGCCGCCCAGCAGATCGGCGCCCGCGGCCTTGCCCAACGCGTCTTCGCTCGAAGTGAAGTCAAGTAGATCGTCGATTAACTGGAACGCGGTACCCAGGTTGAGGCCGTAATCACGCAACGCCGTCTGCTGCTTCTCACTGGCGCCGCCGAGAATCGATCCAATCTCACAACTGGCGCTGAAAAGATACGCCGTCTTGCGTTTGAGCACGTCGAAGT